>NZ_JADYXC010000018.1:0-100576 GCF_015864505.1 Pseudoalteromonas sp. SWYJ118
TCATCACATTGAGATAATGCTTTTTCAACAGCTTGAACTTTAAATTCTTGTGTAAATCGACGTCTCATTTTATCTGCCTCTATTAAAAGTTAGAGGCGACAACTATCCTGACACAGGGGGTGGTTCTCAATCCTCCTAAACTCTACACTTCACTTTATTTCAGGCACAAAAAAACCGACTTAATGTCGGCTTAGTATGAAAGTGGTGGGCGCAGGACGTATCTTGTAAGAGTGAACCTCCGACTTCTTGGTTCTCAATCCTCCTAAACTCTACATTTCACTTTATTTCAGGCACAAAAAAACCGACTTAATGTCGGCTTAGTATGAAAGTGGTGGGCGCAGGAGGATTCGAACCTCCGACCGCTCGGTTCGTAGCCGAGTACTCTATCCAGCTGAGCTATGCACCCACTTTCATAGATTGCTTATTTAAACTCTAAGCAGAGCGTATAAATTCAGGCATAAAAAAACCGATTTCCATCGGCTTATTTTTCTTACACTTTAAAAGTGTATGAAAACATGAAATTGGTGGGCGCAGGAGGATTCGAACCTCCGACCGCTCGGTTCGTAGCCGAGTACTCTATCCAGCTGAGCTATGCACCCACTTTCATTTTTACTATTACTTGTTTTTACTCTAAGTGAGAGTCTATAAAGTGGTGGGCGCAGGAGGATTCGAACCTCCGACCGCTCGGTTCGTAGCCGAGTACTCTATCCAGCTGAGCTATGCACCCACTTTCATTTTTACTATTACTTGTTTTTACTCTAAGTGAGAGTCTATAAAGTGGTGGGCGCAGGAGGATTCGAACCTCCGACCGCTCGGTTCGTAGCCGAGTACTCTATCCAGCTGAGCTATGCACCCACTTTATAGTTTACTTATTTTAACTCTAAGTAGAGCTTTTTCTTATTTAGACTCTAAGCAGAGTTATTAAAGTATGGTGGGCGCAGGAGGATTCGAACCTCCGACCGCTCGGTTCGTAGCCGAGTACTCTATCCAGCTGAGCTATGCACCCATACTTTAAAACTTTACAAAACACGCCATTAAAAGAAATGGTGGAGAGGGAGGGATTCGAACCCTCGATAGAGCTACAAACTCTATACTCCCTTAGCAGGGGAGCTCCTTCGGCCACTCGGACACCTCTCCGTCTTGTGGGGCGTATAATAAAGATTTCAGAAAATATGTCAAACACTTTTCTACCAAAAACGACTATATGGTTACAGATTGCACATATGCTTGGTTTAAAAGTGTAATTAGTTTGAAATTTAAGCGGGTTACGTATTTTTATTTGAAGGATTAACACCTAGCACAGGAACTAAGTCATCCGTTAACTGAGCCAAATACTGTTCTTGGTAACCTAATTGTTGAAATTCGGCAATACAAGCACGGTAGTAAGCATCTCGTTCTTGCTCTGTTGTGCATTCTTCTGATAAATCATCTACTCGTTTATCTTTCATACTATTATTCTAAGTCCTTTAAGAATCTATATTAACTGCTAAATACTAAGCAGTTTAAATTTCGTGCGTATTTTAGCTAAAACCTTTACATTAATACAACATATGTTTAAAAAACAATCATACTAAAAAGTTATAGCACTGTTAGTTTTAATATTAAAACTGCCAATAACAATAAATTGGCGAAGCTGAATTGCACATTAACCAGCACTAATAACTACATTTAATTTTTAGTGTAGTACTTATTAACTAAAATAACAAAAGCCGATTTAAAAAACAAAAAAACGCCGCTATTAAGCGGCGTTTATTAACTTACTTTGTTCTACCAAAAGCTTAGTCAGCTTGCGGACGCATATGCGGGAACAAAATAACGTCTTTAATTGTTGATGAGTCAGTAAACAACATTACTAAACGGTCAATACCAATACCTTCACCTGCAGTTGGCGGTAAGCCGTACTCAAGTGCGCGTATGTAGTCTTCATCGTAATGCATTGCTTCATCATCGCCTGCGTCTTTCTCTTCAACTTGGCGAGTAAAGCGCTCAGCTTGATCTTGTGCATCGTTAAGCTCAGAGAAACCATTTGCAAGCTCACGACCGCCAACAAAAAATTCAAAACGGTCTGTAACAAATGCATTGTCGTCGTTACGGCGTGCAAGTGGCGATACTTCCCACGGGTAGCCAGTAATAAACGTAGGTTGAATAAGCATGTGCTCTGCTGTTTCTTCAAATATTTCACACAAGAACTTACCAGGCCCCCAAACGCAGTTTTCAGGAATTTTAACGTGCACTTGTTTAGCGTACGCTTTTAATTCGTCAAAGTGGTTTTCTGGGTCATTAAATACCGCAGCATCAAACTCAGGGTTATATTTTAAGATAGCGTCCGCCATGCTTAAACGTGTAAACGGTTGGCCAAAGTCGTACTCTACTGAGTCAATCACTTCGCCGTTTTCGTCTTTAGTTGTATTAACTACAACTGCACTACCAAGTACGTTTTCTGCAACTGTACGTAGCATGTCTTCGGTGATGTTCATCAGGTCGATGTAATCAGCGTATGCTTGGTAAAACTCAATCATTGTGAATTCTGGATTGTGACGCGTAGATAACCCTTCGTTACGGAAGTTACGGTTAATTTCGAATACACGATCAAAACCACCTACCACTAAGCGCTTTAAGTAAAGCTCAGGCGCTATACGTAAGTACATGTCGATATCAAGCGCGTTATGGTGAGTTACAAACGGACGCGCAGATGCACCGCCAGGTATAACCTGTAGCATAGGTGTTTCTACTTCCATAAAGTCACGGTCTGCTAAAAAGCGACGAATGCCTTCAACTACTTGCGAGCGAATACGGAATGTTTCGCGCGTTGCTTCGTTGGTAATTAAATCAACGTAACGTTGGCGGTACTTTGTTTCTTGATCTGATAAGCCATGGAATTTTTCAGGCAACGGACGAAGTGACTTAGTTAATAATTGATACTCAGTCATTTCTACGTATAAATCGCCTTTACCCGATTTATTTAGCGCACCTTTAACACCAATAATATCGCCAGTGTCTAGTTGACCATATTTTTCTTTAAGATCTTTTTGAACATCTTTAGATGCATACGCTTGTACGCGACCTTTCATGTCTTGAATTACAAAAAACGGTCCACGCTTTGCTAAAATACGGCCAGCGATAGACACAACTTCTTGCATCTCTACTAATTCTTCTTTGCTCTTATCACCAAACTGGGCTTGCAAATCAGCCGTGTAATGCTCACGACGGAATTGGTTTGGATGACCGTTGGCTGGGCAATTTTCGCGTATAGCGTCTAACTTGCCGCGACGCTCAGCGATTAACTTGTTTTCGTCTTGGATTTTATCAGTCATTTTTTAGCTCTTTATTAGCTTGGTGGTTATAGGCCAGATTTAAGGCTGGCTTCAATAAATTTATCTAAGTTACCGTCAAGTACCGATTGGGTATTGCGGTTTTCAACGCCTGTACGTAAATCTTTAATGCGTGCGTCATCAAGTACGTATGAACGAATTTGACTACCCCAACCAATATCAGACTTAGCATCTTCTTGCGTTTGTTTTTCAGCATTTTGCTGTTGTAGCTCAAGCTCAAATAATTTAGCTTTTAACTGCTTCATCGCTTGGGCTTTATTTTTATGCTGCGAACGCTCGTTTTGACACTGCACTACGGTATTTGTTGGTACGTGAGTGATACGAACCGCCGATTCGGTGGTGTTAACGTGCTGACCACCCGCGCCCGATGCACGGTAAACGTCTATACGCAGGTCTGACGGATTCATATCAATTTCAATATTATCGTCAACTTCTGGGTATACAAACGCAGAAGCAAATGAAGTATGACGACGACCACTTGAGTCAAACGGGCTTTTACGCACTAAGCGATGTACGCCAGTTTCTGTGCGTAACCAACCGTAAGCGTATTCGCCAACAAAGCGGACAGTTGCGCCTTTAATACCAGCAACATCACCGTCGGTCGCTTCAACTAGCTCAACTTTAAAGCCTTTAGCCTCGCCCCAACGTAAATACATACGAAGTAGAATATTACACCAGTCTTGTGCTTCAGTACCGCCAGAACCTGATTGTAAATCAAGGTACGCATCGTTTGAGTCATGAGGACCGCTAAACATACGACGAAACTCTAAACCTTCTAACTGTTCGTTTAGATCAGTTAATTCGCTTTGCGCTTCATCAAAGGTATCTTGATCTTCAGCTTCTACAGCAAGCTCAAGTAAGCCTTCAACATCATCAGTACCGGCTACAAGGTTGTCGATTGTTTCAACAACAGCTTCTAATGCTGATTTTTCACGGCCAAGCGCTTGTGCGCGTTCAGGCTCATTCCACACGGCTGAATCTTCAAGCTCGGCGTTAACTTCTTCTAAGCGTTCTTGTTTAAGAGCGTAGTCAAAGGTACCCCCGAAGCAATTCAGTACGTTCGCGAATTTCCTTGATTTGATTAATCACAGGATTCACTTCAAACATGTACATCACTCCAAAATGGCTAGGTAATTGCGCCCCTTAAAATGGGATTTTCGCAATAAATTATCGTCAAATGATAAAAACGCCCGATTTTAACAAAAAACCGCGCGCTTTATTAGCATTTTATGCATGATATTACATATTTTTTAGTGTACTTTTTCAAGCTCTCTAACTATTAATTGCAGCGTAAATTTACCTCTAAACTCATTTATATCGAGCTGGTACGCTACTTTTACAAACTTAGCCTCGGTGTCGGGCCATTCTTTTACATCAATACCAAAGGCAATGGCGTCAACTAATCGCCCTGATTGATGCTTTAACACCAGCTTTAAATGTTTTTCGCCAACTATGCGCTGCTGTATTATTTCAAAGGTATGCTCAAACACCGGCTCAGGGAATTGCTGACCCCATGGGCCCGATTGCTTTAATAGCTGGGCAAATTCCATCGTAAAGCAGTCGTTTGGCAGCTCACCATCGGTAAACACAATGCAGCGTTTACTTTCTTCGCTGAGTTGCGCGCTCACTGCGGCATCAAACGCTATTTTAAAGTCGTTAAAGTGCTGCTCGTTAATACTTAAACCAGCAGCCATTGCATGGCCACCAAATTTATTAATTAAGTGCGGATCGGCAGTATTAAGCCCTTCAAGTAAGTCGCGCATGTGCAGCCCTTCAATAGAGCGGCACGAGCCTTTAATTTCACCATTTTCTCCACCAGCAAATATAACGGTTGGGCGGTGGTATTTTTCTTTTAAGCGACCGGCCAAAATACCAATAACGCCTTGGTGCCAATCATCTTGAAATAAACAAATTGCATCAGGAATGTTATCGTCGCTAAATGCGAGTCTATCGAGTACAGCTTGCGCTTCTGCTTGCATGCCCTGCTCTATTTCGCGCCTTGCAAAGTTTAAGCTATCGAGTTCGCCCGCTATGCTGCGAGCTTGATTTATATCGGTACTGAGTAAGCACGCTATACCCAAACTCATATCGTCTAATCGCCCAGCTGCATTTAAACGCGGCGCAAGCGAAAAACCAAAGTCGCTAGCACTTAAGCGGGCAGCATTGCGATTAGCCACTTCAATTAGCGCGGTAATACCAGGGCGTGTTTTGCCACTGCGAATACGTGCTAAACCTTGGTGTACCAAAGTGCGGTTATTTGCATCAAGCGCCACTACATCAGCAACCGTACCAAGCGCTACAATGTCGAGCAAGTTAGCTAAATTAGGTGGCGGTTGCTGCTCAAAATAACCCAAATCTCGCATTACGCTTCTCAGTGCTATTAGTAAGTAAAAAGCAACGCCAACGCCTGCAATCGATTTAGACGGGAAATTACATTCGTGCCTATTTGGATTTACTATTGCGTCGGCATTTGGCAACTGTTCACCTTGTAAGTGGTGATCTGTAACCAGCACTTTTATGCCAACCGCTTTTAAAATATCAATACCGGCAATACACGATATGCCGTTATCTACGGTGATCACTAAATCAGGTTTTATTTGTACTATTTGCTCTGCAAGCGCGGGGCTTAAGCCATAACCTAAGCTAAACCTGTCAGGAATTAAGTAATCTAAATGCTTAAAGCCAAACATCTCAAGGCCTTGCATTAATGTTGCAGTGCTTGTTGCGCCATCGGCATCAAAGTCGCCAACTATTAAAATATGGCTTTGTGCTTTTAATGCTTCAATTAATAAGTCACTGGCTTTGTCGATGTCTTTAAACAGTTTAAAGTCGTGAAGCGTCGCTACGCTGTTATTTAGCTCTTCGGCATTGAATACATTACGGTTAGCATAAATTTGTTTAATTACAGGGTGTAAATTACTCGGGAGATGCGAGTCGTCAACGTTTTCACGCGCAATGATTAGTTTTTTCATGCAGAGTTTTAACTTATTGAGTCGTATTAAAAAGACAAAAAAAGGCCATTAAGGCCTTTTTAATAATGCTACGCGTTTAATTACGACGCTTTGTTCGCTTCTAATGCTGCTTTTAGTGCTGCTGCTGGCTGGTAACCAGGGATCATCGTACCATCTTCTAAAATAATAGCGGGTGTGCCGCTAATACCAAAGCTTTGACCTAATTGGTAATGCTCTGCAACCGGTGCGCTACAGCCTGCAACTACTTTAGTGCTTGTGCCCGATTTAGCTTCTGTTAGTGCTTCTTGCTGATCGCGTGCACACCATACGTTCATTAAATCTGCGTAACCTGAACCTTGTAAGCCACCACGTGGAAACGCTAAGTACTTAACGGTAATACCCGCATCAAGTAAATCGTCTAACTCGCGGTGTAATTTACGACAGTAACCACAGCTAATGTCGGTAAATACAGTAATGCTGTGTTTTTCGTTTGGCGCTTTGTACACAATCATCGATTCTTCGTATTCTTTAAGACCTTCAACACGCACGCCATTTAATGCTTGCTCTGTTAGGTTATTACGATTATTTAAATCAATTAACGTACCTTGCATTAAATATTGACCATCTGGACTTGCGTAAAGCACGCCCTTATTAGTGATCAATTCTTTTAAACCCGCTACGGGGCTTGGATTAATTTGCTTTACAGTTACACCAAGCTCGGCAAATTTAGTAATAATAGGATCATTAGCATCTGGTGTTACAGCAACGCCATTTGCAAATGCACTAATACTTGTGCACAACATGGCACCTGCTAACATTAATTTTTTCATAACTTCTCTCTATCCTAAAAATACTTAATATATTGACCGGCTTAATGATATTTAATTTCAAACTTACGCACGTGGATGATGCTGCGCATGTACCGACTTTAACCGTTCATTGGCAACATGGGTATAAATTTGCGTCGTTGATAAATCGCTATGGCCCAACATCATTTGTACCACACGTAAATCTGCCCCATGATTTAATAAGTGCGTAGCAAAAGCATGACGCATAGTATGGGGCGATAAGGGAGACTCAACTGCTGCCAAAATAGCATAGTGTTTAATTCTATGCCAAAAGGTTTGTCGCGTCATGCCTACTCCGCGTTTAGACGGGAACACAAAATCGGTGGCGTGTTTTATCATTTGTGCGCGCCCACCCTTTAAAAATTGCTCAAGCCAATACATGGCTTCTTCACCCAGTGGAACTAAGCGCTCTTTATTACCTTTACCTTTTACAAACACCACTGCTTGGCGCAAATTAATTTGCTCCATGCGCAGGCCAACAAGCTCACTTACACGCAAACCCGTTGCATAAAGTAGCTCTAGCATGGCCTTATCGCGCAGTCCCATTGCTTCTTCGGTATTAGGCGCATTTAATAATGCCTCAACTTCGGCCTCTGAGAGTGTTTTAGGTAACGATTGCCCTGCTTTTGGCTGAGAAATATTTAGCATGGGAGTATCACTAATTAGTTTTTCACGCACAAAGTACTGATAAAAACGCTTAAGCGCACTAATGCTGCGCGCAGTACTACGTGGTTTTAAACCTAAGTCAACTCGGTGAGCTAAGTACCCCTCTACATCAAGCCCGGTTACCGTCATTAAATTTTGCCCTTTTAAAAATAGGCAAAACTTATCTAAATCACTGCGATAAGCACTTAATGTGTTTTCGCTTACGCCTTGTTCTAAGTACAGGCTATCTAAAAAGGTTTCTAGGTAGTCGCTATTACTGCTCATACTGCTGTTATTTTCAAAAGAATCGTCAGATAGCGTTGTCACATTATGCTCTCATGCTTTGCTAAGGTATCAATTAAAAATACCTTACGGTAAACTTGAGCCTATCATATCAGGCAATTACACAGTGATAAATACGATGCAAATTGGTTTATTTTTTGGTTCTACTACGTGCTACACCGAAATGGCAGCAGAAAAGATTCGCGACATTATTGGTGCCGATATAGTTACCCTGCACAATATTAAAGACGAGCCACTAAAAAATGCAGAGCAGTATGACTTTATCATCTTTGGTATTTCAACATGGGATTTTGGTGAAATACAAGAAGACTGGGAGTCAAAGTGGGACGACATAGCCGACGTAAACCTAAATGGTAAAACCATTGCTTTATTTGGCATGGGCGATCAACAAGGTTACGGGCAGTGGTTTCAAGATGCGCTAGGCATGCTACACGACGAAATAAATACGCAAACATTTACTCAACTTGGTTTTTGGCCAAACGACAGTAGTTACGAGTTTGAAGCTTCAAAAGCATTAACGCCTGATGGCAAACAGTTTGTAGGACTCGCACTCGACGAAGACAGTCAATACGAGCTAAGCGACGACCGTATTGCAACGTGGGTTGAACAGGTAATGACTGAATACGGCGAAACGCTTTAATTTACTTATCAATACTGACAAATAAAAAGCAAAAAGCCCGCAACTAGTTTAGCTGCGGGCTTTTTAATTAAGGCGTGTTGATCTTTGGTGGGTGAATTTGCAGCAGTATGTTTGGTTTTTAGGCAAGGCAGAGCCTATGTAGTGTGGTTATTCCCCATAAATAGGCGATAACGCAGCATAAATGCCAAACATGCACTGCCCTCTGGGTTCTTTTTAGGGGCGATCAACTCTTTGTTGCTCGGTTTTTACTTAGCCCACTAGGTTACAAACCTCGCGCCGCGATTTAATCGCCCCTAGATTGAACAAATTTCAATCCACAAAGATCAACACGCCCTAGCAATATGAGTAATTTATTGAAACGTCATAACATTGGTTGTTTGTGGGTAGTACCCATCGGCCATAACAATGTACGGCAGTAAATTACTTAGCCATTTTTGCTGTACGCTTTGGCTGTAATTTAAGTAAAGCTTACCTTCGTGAATATAAAATGCTTCTGGGTCTATACCTACAGCATTGCCCTCATCGGCCATCGCATAAGCGCACCATCCACCGTATTGCGGTGCATAACGCTTAGGGTCTTCTGCAAATGTGGTTTTGTTTTCTTCACTCGAAAAATGCCAGTCGGCACCTAAATAATTAAATGTGTATTTACTGCTGCCTTTAACTGCTTTATTTTGGGTAAAGTAAGCAACGCTATCGTACCCTTTAATAGCTGTGTTATTAAACCACCCCGTATTTACAGCATCATCCTTTGCATTTGCTACACCGCTTATTAACAGTGTGCTTAGCATCATTAAAGCAACTACGTACTTAATCATCTTCTTTCCTTTATTATTTACTCAAAATTTAATGCCAATTAAATATGGCTGGCTTAATGAGTAAGAAAGGCAAAGCGCAAAAATGATTTCAGTTAACGGTTAATTATTTAACGCCCAGTAATTAAATAAGCAGTAAAACTTACTCTACTCTTACCCAATATTGGTTGCGGTAAAAAAAGCCAATGTAGCCGCGTACTTCAAGCTTTTTACCTTCCTCTTGCGGGGTTAGTTGTAAGGTATAAGTTTTGCCATTTGTTGGGTCGAGTATTTCACCGTCTCCCCAGATGCCATCATCCTGTGCTTTTACATCTTTAATAATAGTCATGCCAAGAATAGGTTGGTCTTTTAACTCATCATCGCATTTACTGCATATATCGTTTTGTTTTGCAGGATCAATGATTTTGTCAACGGTACCGCTTAATACACCGTTGGTTTGAGTAATACGTACATACGACTTAGCTTGGTTTGTATCTTCATCAATGGTTTTCCAAAGGCCTACTGGCGTAATAGCAGCAAACACACCTTGGCTTGCAAAAATGGTGGCTGTTAACGTGCTAAGTAATACTAATTTATTTAACTTTTTCATTATGTTGCCTTTTAAATTAAGTGGCTAATGGCTAAATCATATCAGGTGATTTATAAACACACTATTAAAGCATCTTACCTAAAAGCAAAAAACCTAAACTAATAATCATTAGTTTAGGTTTAAGGGGCTGTAGCATAAAAAACAAAGTAACGTATTACCTCACTTTAAAAACAACATCCCCTATTTTTAGATTTGAATATTCAGGCTCAACTAAAGATAATTCATTATTATCAATCATGCTTTTAAGGTATCTAATCTCTTCAGGATTTTCGACATTCATATACTTTGAGCGCCACTTACCCATGTCGAATAACCAGAAATATGCGGCTATATTTTCATTACTTTCGTCAATCACTATAAAATCTAGCTCATCATCTTTGTTTAAATCCATGCCAATGAAATAGTAAGTATGTTCTTTTAAAGAGTTACGATCGTAAAAATGTTGTTCAGAAAATACTGCCTCTATTAAGCCTTGGGGTATTAGCGCTTGTGATGGCCAAAATACACTGCGCTCAATAAAATCATCGATTGTGTGTTCAAGCGTTAAAGCAAACTCATTATTTACATACATCCTATCGATAATAGCGTATTGCTCTGGGTGACTCGTTTCAATTTTCTGTTTTAATAACTGCATAGCTAAATAACCTTGACGACCTAAGCTGTACTCAAAATAGTAATAATCAAACTTTTCTACTGTTACTTTACCTGCATCTAAACGCGCTATTTGGCTGTTTGTAGATAAGCTTTGAAAGTTTAATAAAGGAGAGTTAACAACAAGCATACTTACAAGTACAACCCAGCCCATCACAATATTTATTTTGCTAAGCGGCTCTAGCCAATTATCTCTCTTTGTAATTATTCCAACAAGATAACTAAACGAAAAACACGCCAATAAAAACCAAATTAAAATACCCCAACAACGATCTACCGTTAGCCCATGCTGATCTACCCGTAAGTAAATTCCATAGGCAGAAATAACACTATAAACGGGAAGTAACGCAACGCTTATAAAAACGAGTCGATGCAAGAGCAAGTAATAAGGGCGAACTGATGAGTCATCTTTATAAACTGTATTAACAAAAAATAAGGTGAGCACCTGCAGCCACATTACTAACAAACTACCACTTCCGGTTTCCCATAATTTATTGAGCCCGGTAAAAGGAAGTGTTGCTAAAAAACCGAGAGAAATAACTGATAAAACAGGAAGTAAAAACTTAATTAAAGTTTGTAGTAAAAAAGCGATATTATCTTCAATGTTCAAAAGCTTTCTAAATATGATACTCGCAAAGGCAAATGCGAGCGTTAAGATTGGGATCCAAAACCATTCATTTCTTAGTAGCTCAGAGAAAAATTCTATATCTAAAATATCAAATAAAGCCGCACCTAAATTTAGAATTCCCCAAAAAATAAGCACGAACAGCCAGCATTCCCCAAAAATTATAAAATTGCGCCAAGAAAGCTTAAACAAACGACTGTAGCTAACATTTTCCGAACTACCAAATTGTTGAATGTACATAAGGCCTTTAAAGCCAGCTATTAAACTAGTAAAAATAAAAGCTGACATTAAAGTGTTATTACTTACGTACTCTTGAGGCTCTTGCTGAAAGCCTGCATACGCACCCAGTAAAGATAACAACAAGGAAAAAGGAAGGATTAAAAGTAACGACGTTTTTATATTATTTTTATTAACAGTCATTAGCATTAATAAAGGAAAGCTCATAGAAAATGTAATAAGTGAGACTAGCCATGTAGGGCTTGTTGCTGGCCACACATTGTTTTCTATACTGCTATATAAAAGAGTAAGAGCAATAGCCTGTAATACAGCAAGTGTAATTATAAAGGGTTTAGGTATCTGACTATCCATATCTGTTCTCAGCGATAAGTTTTAGTTAGTTTGCGTTATTCGTTCCTATTTTACAATTGCTTCACATTTTCAAATAAAATGCTTTGCACAGGGCTATATAATCAGCCGTGTAGGTATTATCTAAGTTTCTAATACACAGTGTTGATGATTCTATATCGCTTTTTACGTAGCTAAATGTCATTAAACTGCGGCTAATATCTTTATTTGGCGTGGCTTTCACTTGGCAATGAGTATTTAAATAAAGCCCATTTTGAGTAGCAAGCTCAATAAATAGCACGCCTTCAACTCTCGGGAGTATTAAGCTAAAGCGAGAGCTTCTATAGCTTAAACGTTTAAACGCATTAATTAACTCTTCAAAACTTAGGCCGTCGGTATGGCGTGCGGTATTACGCGCAACATTATCGCCTTTTAAACTGTGATTAAAATACGGTGGATTAGAGATAACCACGTCAAATTTAACTTCACTACTAAAGCTTTGAATAGTTTGGTGCGTAATACTTATAGTTGGCCACGGGCTATTAGCTACATTTTGTAATGCTTGGGTATAGGCGCTTTCGTCAATTTCTACCGCAGTTATATCAAGCTCATTACTGCGCTGCTTACACATTAGTGCTAGTAAGCCGGTGCCGGTGCCTATATCAAGTAATGACTTTGCACCGCTTAAATTAGCCCATGCGCCAAGCAAAATGCCATCGGTAGAAACTTTCATTGCACAGTGGTCGTGTTCAACTTTAAATTGTTTAAATACAAAACCAGACATTTTTTCACCTTTTCATTCACCAAGCGCAGCATAGCGCGTATAATCAGGGTAATTGTCCCTTATTTTAGACACTCTATGCAATTTTCTGAATTTGATCTTGATAACAAGCTACTCGATGCCATTAATAAAATGGGCTACGAGACGCCAACCAGCATTCAACAACAAGCTATTCCTGAAGCACTACAGGGGCGCGATATTTTAGCATCTGCGCCTACTGGTACAGGTAAAACAGCGGCATTTTTAATTCCGGCTATTCAGTACTTACTGGATTTCCCACGTCGTGACCCTGGTTTTGCGCGCGTACTCGTTATGACCCCGACTCGTGAGCTGGCTTATCAAATTCATGAACAATGTGAACTGCTAGCTAAACGCACACACCTAAAAATTGGTGTAGTAACAGGCGGTATTAACTACGGCACGCATAAAGAAATTTTTGAAAAAAATAATGATATTTTAATCGCCACACCAGGTCGATTAATGGAATACCTAGAAACCGAAAACTTTCATGCTGAACACGTAGAAATGCTTATTATTGATGAAGCAGATCGCATGTTAGATATGGGTTTCAAAAAAGAAATGAGCCGTATTTGTGACGAAGCTAAAAATCGTCGCCAATGTTTTTTATTCTCAGCAACACTTGAAGGTGACAGCGTAGAAAGGTTTGCTGAAAAAACATTAAGCGACCCAGCTCTATTAGAAGCCGAATCGTCACGTAAAGAAAAAGCTAAAATTCACCAATGGGTACATTTAGCCGACGATTATCATCACAAACTTGAATTATTAGTTAATACGCTAAAAAACCCTGACGTAACTAAAGCGATTGTGTTTGTTAAAACTCGCGAACGCTTAGAAACATTGATTGGCGAACTTACAACTAATGATGTAAAAGCGGCGTGGTTACGCGGCGAAATGCCACAAGACAAACGTATGAAAGCCATGGAAAACTTCCACAGTGGCAAAACAAGCATATTAGTTGCTACCGACGTAGCTGCACGTGGTATTGATGTATCTGACATCAGCCACGTTATTAACTTTGATATGCCGCGTACTGCCGACGTATATGTACACCGTATTGGTCGTACTGGCCGTGCTGGTAAAAAAGGGATAGCAATATCGCTAGTTGAAGCACACGATATTGGTATTTTATATAAAGTAGAGCGCTACGTTGAACAAAAATTAAAACGCCGTGTAATTAGAGGTGTCGAGCCACAGCATAAAGAAGCTAAGCCACCGGCTAAAAAACGTAAAGATCCAGTAAAAATGAAAGCCAAGAAAAAGGCTAAGGTTAAAAAGAAAAAGTAACCTAAAACATTTTTATACTAAGCCGACTTTTGTCGGCTTTTTAATGCAAGCCTTGCAGGCTCTGCTGTTTGTACCTGTTACATATGTAACCCAAGCATGTAACTCATACTCATTTAAATGTAATTTTTGCCCACCTGAATTCCCACTTAATAAAATTCCCTTATATTTCATAGCGTTAATATTGGCACCGAAATTGTAACTACAAAGATAA
This sequence comes from Pseudoalteromonas sp. SWYJ118, assembly GCF_015864505.1. Lineage (NCBI taxonomy): Bacteria > Pseudomonadati > Pseudomonadota > Gammaproteobacteria > Alteromonadales > Pseudoalteromonadaceae > Pseudoalteromonas > Pseudoalteromonas sp. SWYJ118. Next base: position 14,261 of record NZ_JADYXC010000018.1, read on the forward strand.
CCTAGCCGATGGAATTTCCATATTGTGGCTGCACTATTCACCGTAATGTAAGGATTAAGTTATGAACCGCTTCAAGTTAACTATCGCTTTAGTATCATTTTGTTGTTTATTTTTATTAGCTTGCGCTACAAAAGTAAGTGCAGCAACCAACATGGCCGTAGTAAGCAGTGTAGCCACTCAACCTAACTTACAACAAGCTATCACCAACACCCTACGAACTAATCCTAACCTAGCGTTAAGTGATATTCGCGTGCAGGTAAAAAATGGTGAAGTAGATTTATACGGTGAAGCACAAACTGGTTTTCAGCGCGCACTGGCTCAAAAGTTTTTAGAAAATATGGATGGGGTTAAAATCATTCGTAACAAAATTAGCGTTATTTAATACGCACCACATAAACTTATTTGTATAACTAATTCATAAGCGCGGCTTGTTACTCCAACACAAGCTGCGCTTTTTTATGTTTATTTTTTGTAGTTATTTCAATTTATCTAGTTGTTGAATAACATCACTTAATTTAAAACTACTTTTTTGTGAATTAAAACTTTCAACAAAAACTTCTTTAAAACTGCTTACCGTAGAATCTTCATTTAGCTCAAAAGGAAAACCCTTAAGTTCCTTTGTTTTTGGGTTAAACTTATAAACAAAATTGTCACCACTTAAACCCGCTGAAAAAACGTAATGATGATTATCAACCCATCCTGCCGCGCCATGAAATAGAGCAATATTTATTTTATCGTTTTGAGTATGTACGCCGACTTTAACTACATTATTTTTATTGAATGCGGCTTTTGTTATCTCTTTACTGGGGATAAACCAAAACCCTTTTGTATTACCCACAAACACAGCTAAATATTCATTATCAGGTGACCAAGTGATAACGTTACTTTCATAACTTTTTCTAGGGCATAAAACATCATCTGAGCTACAAAACTCTCGTAACTTCTCTTTTTCAATATATGCCGCTTTATTTAGTAAGATTAATGTAGAGGTAAGGTTTTTGTTTTTATCGAGAAAAAGTATTTCAGCGGTATTGTTATCTATATTTAATTTATAACTCACATCATATTTAGCATTATATTCGTTACCTACTGAAATAAAGCTAATAACTAGGCTTGAAAATAAAATTATTTTTGTAAACCATTTAATCCTTAACTTCATTTGTTTGTAACCCTAATATCTAAAAAAAATACACCTTGTATAACCAATAATTGCATAATAAATAGATAAAAGGGAAACTTACCTTATAAAAAATACGTTACAAAATCTGCTGGAGAAAATAATTAATGAATAAAGAAAAGTGACTTGAACTAATTAAAAAGCGCATTTTTTACTCTGTAAAAATGCGCTGTTGGTAAGTAACTATTTCCCAATGCTTTTGCCTAATGAGCTTTAACTAAATTACTCACTTTGGTTAGAGTCAGTACCGTCGCTACTGTCTTTATTTGATGACTGCTGGCTTATTTTGTCGCTTATCATGGCATCGAGTTTTTCGCCCCCTTTAATACCAAAATCTAAAGTACGAATTGGGAATGGAATACTAATGTCAGCCTCATCGAGTGCCTGCTTAACGGCAACAACACCTTTGTGGCGTACCGTCATAAAGTCAGGCTCACCTGGGTATTTAATCCAAAACCACACCAGTAAGTTAATGCTGCTGTCGCCAAAACCTTCGGCGTATACAGCGGTTTCGTCTTTACGTATTACGAAGTCAAATTCATTTATTTTTTCGACTATAACGTCCTTTGCTTTTTCTATGTCGTCGCCGTACGAAATACCTACAGGTACTTCTATGCGCCTAACACCTAGCGTGGTGTAATTTTTTAGTACATTTCTAAATAATACTTTGTTTGGTACCAGTATTAACTGCCCATAAAAGCTCTCTATTAGCGTGTTACGTAGGTTTATAGAATGTATTGAACCAAACACGTCATCGGTTTCTATTACGTCGCCTGTTTTGAATGGTTTGCGTACACCCATAGCAATACCGGCTATTAAGTTTTCGGTCATATCTTGAAACGCAAAACCAATTGCTAAACCAACAATACCCGCACCAGCAAGCAGTGAGGTAACAGTGCCTTTTAAGCCAACAAAATCGAGCGCTATAAATAAGCCTATACACAACACAATAACTTTAAAAATTGACGCCATTAAGTCGGCAATTTGTTTTGAGTCGAGTGAGCGGCGTAATACGTTTTTCATCAGCTTGCCAGCAAAGCGTGCCAATATTGAAAACACAATTGCGATCAGTATCGCAACTATAAAATTAGGGATATGACTTATTACAACATCAAACCACCCTCCGAGCTTTTCTTCTATTAGTTTTTCGGCTTCGTCAATTGACGGAATGCTGATCATTTTATTTGCACCTATTTAATTAGTGTTCTCATTAATATTAGATGAGATTGCAAATATAACGCCAACATCAAAAAAGCCATGCAATGCATGGCTTTTAAGTTTTTTATTTAAGCTTATAAACCTAATTTTGTTCGTCGCGCATAAATACCGGCTCAAGCTCTTTAACTGTTGCCTCTGGGCTAAAGTAATAACCTGCTACCGTAAACTCTTTAAGTTGGCTTAACTGCGTTACTTTATTTTCGATAATGTAGCGCGCCATCATGCCGCGTGCTTTTTTAGCGTAAAAGCTAATTACTTTGTATTGACCGTTTTTACAGTCTTTAAAGTGTGGGGTAATAATTTGTGCATTAAGCGCTTTTTTATCTACCGCTTTAAAGTATTCGTTTGAAGCAAGGTTAACTAGGTATTGTGCGTCTTGTGCTTTTAATACGTCATTTAGTTTATTTGCTATTACGCTGCCCCAAAACTCGTATAAGTTTTTGCCACGCGAGTTTTCAAGCTTGGTGCCCATTTCTAGGCGGTAAGCTTGCATTAAATCAAGTGGTTTTAATAAGCCATATAAGCCAGAAAGGATACGTAAGTGGTTTTGTGCATAATCAAGCTCGCTAGCTTTAAGCGTGCTTGCATCTAAACCGCCGTATACATCGCCATTAAAGGCAAGCACTGCTTGTTTAGCATTACTTTGTGTAAACGGCTGCGCCCACTCGCTAAAGCGTGCTGCGTTAAGCCCAGATAGCTTGTCGCTAATTTTCATTAAACTGCCAATTTGCGCTGGTGTTAGTTCACGGCATACTTTCATGAGCTCTTCGCTGTGCTCTAGTAATTCAGGCTGAGTGAACTTGTCTGTTGCGGGTGGCGTTTCGTAATCAAGATTTTTTGCAGGTGAAATAACAGTGATCATAGTTAGCTATTGACTTGTAATTTATTTAGTGTCAATTTCAACATTAAATGAAACGAAAAGCACGTTTTGTTTAAATAAATCCTCTCTTAATAACCCATGCATTGCCGTTTTTTTATTGATCAGGACATAAGACCTATCAAGCATTGTCACACTGTTGCAGTATGGATTAGATATATTAAGAGTGATTAGATTTTTCTTTTAACTTGCTTGGAATGAGGAAAGCAAATGACTTCAGCTCTACAAAGGCTAAAACAACATTCATCTATCGTAGCCGACACTGGTGATATTGAAGCTATTAAAAAGCATCAACCAGAAGATGCAACTACAAACCCATCGCTTTTATTAAAAGCGAGCGAGATTGAAGCATATAAGCCTTACCTAGATAAAGCTTGGAGCTACGCAAAAGAAACCGAGCAAGAGCCAGCTAAACAACTTGAACTAGCATGTGATTACTTTGCCGTATTACTAGGTAAAGAAATTAGCGCTATTGTACCTGGTTATATTTCTACTGAAGTAGATGCACGCCTTTCGTTTAATACGCAAGCTACGATTGATAAAGCACATACCCTACTTAGCCTTTACGAAAAAGAAGGTGTAAGCAAAGACAAAATTTTAATTAAAGTAGCGTCTACATGGGAAGGTATTAAAGCCGCTGAGCAACTAGAAAAAGAAGGGACTAAATGTAACCTTACTTTATTATTTAGCGATGCCCAAGCTCGTGCGTGTGCCGATGCAAACGTATTTCTAATTTCGCCATTTGTTGGCCGTATTTTAGATTGGCACGTTGCTAACGGCATGGAAAAACCAACCGATCCGCTACAAGATCCAGGTGTTCAGTCTGTACGCAGCATTTTTGAATTTTACAAACGCCATGACTACAAAACAGTTGTGATGGGTGCAAGTTTCCGTAATACAGGCGAAATTATTGCACTTACAGGTTGTGACAAGCTAACTATTAGCCCTAATCTTTTAGAAGATTTAGGTAACCTTGAAGGCGCACAAGAATATTTGCTTGAAAGCGATGTTCCACAAGAGCCAAAACCAGAGCCTTTAACAGAAGCACAGTTCCGTTGGTTACATAACCAAGATGCTATGGCTACTGAAAAACTAGCTGAAGGTATTCGCTCTTTTGCTGATGCACAAGAACAACTAGAGGCGCGCTTTAAAGCAATGTAATTTGCTATAATCGTGTTTTAAAAACGTCGCAATAGCGGCGTTTTTTTATGCCTAAAATACGCTACCCCTCTATATAATCTTCATATCGACTTCATATAATCCTCGTATAAACCTTCATCAATTAATCACACTTATGTAACATAACTGTCACTTTTTTATTCTATTTTAACTAGGCCTGTGGTATAGGTATTCTTGAGGTCAATAAAATCAATAGGAGAAGTTCATGGATAGCCTAAACGATATATTAGAGATATTAGAAGGACCAGATACAACAAGGAAAACCTCTCAGAAAAATAAAAAAAGAAAATGGCGTGAAATAGAAGCAATAAAAGACAAACACCGCCTACGTAAAGAACTACAAGAACTAGACTACTTTACAGACAGTATTGCAATTGAAGAGCTCGACTTTTAATTCAATACGCCCCAACTAAACAAAAAGGCTTCCGATATATGGAAGCCTTTTTTAATGCGCTGAAAATAGCTGCATGAGATAAATTTATTATTCAGAGCTCAGGTTATTTACACCTGCCAGTTAATCGGTTTTTCACCTTGGGCTTGTAATAGCTCATTCGTTTTTGAAAAATGCTGACAGCCAAAAAAGCCTCTATGCGCCGAAAGCGGTGATGGGTGCGGCCCTTTTAAAACATGATGGCGAGCGCTATCTATGCCTTTACCTTTTTTTTGTGCATGTGCACCCCATAAAATAAATACCACACCTTCGCAGTGTTTATTAATATGCGCTATTACATTATCGGTAAATTGCTCCCACCCTAAATGCTTATGAGAATGCGCTTGCCCTTGCTCAACGGTCAATACTGTATTGAGTAAAAACACGCTCTGATCTGCCCAGCTTTGCAGGTAACCATGCTCAGGAATAATAAACCCGCTGATATCGACAGCTAACTCTTTATATATATTTTTAAGCGACGGTGGCAGTTTTTTAACTTCAGGCAATACCGAAAAACATAAACCATGCGCTTGCCCTTCACCGTGGTAAGGGTCTTGCCCTAAAATTACAACGCGAATGTTATTAAGTGCTGTAGCATCAAAAGCGCTAAACACTTGAGGTTCAGGCGGATAAACAGCAACGCCTTCATTGCGGCGATTAGCCACATACTCTAACGTTTGTTGCATATAAGGTTGCTGTAATTCACTTTCTAAAAATGTAGCCCAATCGCTCATTGTGTACTCTTAATCTGTTTACGTGATGCGTCTATTTTATCACACATATCCGCCAGTCCATCTAGCATACGCGGGGTAAACCGATGTAATAAATCGGCATTTACGCTAATAAATTGATCATTTTTAACTGCTGGCACTTCTGGCCACTTTTGCCAATTAACAACCGGCTGTGGTGTTTTTGATTTTTCATCAGGGATAATAATAACTTGTGGCTTAGTAACAATGACATTTTCGATACTAATTTGCGGATAATCTGTAACGCTATCGGCAAATACATTACTTACATGGCATGTTTCAATCAGTTGGCTTATCCACGTATTTTTACTTACTGTCATCATAGGCTCAGCCCATAACTGATAAAATCCGGTAATATTTTTTTTATCTTGCTGGCTTTTAACAATCGCGTTTAGTTTTTGTGTAAATGCATTTGCCGCTTGCTGGCTTTGCTCAATATTCCCTGTAAATTCACCAAAAGTAAGTAACTCGTCGGCTACACCAGCGATTGTGGTCGGGTTACTTAAATATACTTTTATGCCCAGGCGCTCTATTTGGGCTAAATCTTCGCTTTGATTTCCGCTTTTCCACGCAATTACTAAGTCGGGTTTAAGCGCCAATACTTTTTCAAGCGAGATGCCGTAATAACCCCCTATGCGCTCAATACTTTGGGCCTCAGCAGGATAGTCGGCATAATCAACCGTGCCCACAATATTATCGCCCGCCCCTATGGCAAATAGGTTTTCAACTATATGTGGTGCAAGCGCGATTATTCGCAGTTTTTTAGAATCATTAGTCTGCTCTGCAAGTGCACTGCCCGATAAACTAAAAAGCAGCAGCCCAATAAAAAACGCTTTAAACATTAGTAATCAAACCCTTCAAGCGCTTTTATGCCTGAATCGAATGCATGTTTTACATTACGCACTTCGCTTACTGTGTCGGCAAGTTCGGTTAAAGTGCGGTGCGCTGCACGCCCTGTAATAATAACCGACTGCATTGGCGGGCGGTTATTAAGCGCTGTTACTACTTCATCTAAATCAACGTAACCGTAAGTCACCATGTAAGTAAGTTCATCGAGTAATACTAAATCAATACTGCTATCAGCAAGCATGCGTTTTGACTCTTGCCATGTTGCTTGGGCGGCTGCGGTATCAGCTTCTTTATTTTGCGTATCCCAGGTAAAACCGGTGTTCATTACAACAAACTCAACACCTGCACCTTGTAATAAATTACGCTCGCCACATTCCCAAGTACCTTTGATATACTGGCAAACGGCTGCTTTTTTACCATGACCTACGCAGCGTGCTACAACGCCAAAACCCGAGGTTGATTTACCTTTACCATTACCCGTAATCACCTGAAAAATACCTTTAACATCTTGTGCGGCAGCAACACGTGCATCCACTTGCTCTTTTACTTTTTGTTGGCGTTGTTGGTGCTTATCGTTATTTTGTTCAGTCATTATTGTGCCCTTCATAAATCGAGATAATTTGCTGTATATTTAAATGCGTTTCGCACATGGTTGCTAAGCGCTCTAACTGCTGCTCGCGGTGATCGGTAATACTAATAGGATTAATGGTAGCGCTTGGTTTTACCCACTTTAAAATTTGCGATGTAGCATCGGCTTCATCAAATAAACCATGTAAATAGGTGCCTGCAATAGCATTATCATCACTAATAAAGCCATCAGTTTTAAAGCCATTTGGGTGGTTTTCGTCAAAGGTTAAAAACGGCTTATTAAGCGCTGCACCTTGGCTAATACCTGCATGTATTTCGTAACCACTACAGGGTGTTGATTGGTTATTTAAAAGTAGTGTAGCGGTTATTTTGGTTAATACTTTTTGTGTTGTCAGCGTGGTTTCAAAATCGCACAGAGCAAGCCCATTTACTTGCTTTAATGACGATTCAATACCATCGGGATCGTTGAGCGTATTGCCCAGCATTTGCATGCCGCCACAAATTCCAAGTACTTTGCCACCATAGCGTAAGTGGCGCTTAATTTGTAAATCCCAGCCTTCATTTTTCAAAAAGGTTAAATCCCCCAGCACGTTTTTACTGCCTGGGAGAATGATCAGATCAACTTCTGGGATCGTTTGCGTATGGCGCACGTAATTTATATTAATGTTTGGGTGCAAACGCAGTGCATCAAAATCGGTGTGGTTACTAATGTGGGGAACAAGTAGCACTGCAATATTAATTGTGGCGTTGGTTACATTATTATCAATTGCGACGGCGTCTTCGGCATCAAGCGCAAGATCGTGCAAATAAGGTAATACGCCAAGTACGGGTTTGTTTGTGTATTCTTCAAGCCAATCAAGCCCGCCTTGCAGCAAACCTATATCGCCTCTAAATCGGTTTATAACAAAGCCTTTTACGCGCGCCTGTTCTGACTCGCTTAACAACGCAAGCGTACCTACCAAATGTGCAAACACACCACCTTTATCAATATCGGCAATAATAATGACAGGGCAATCTACCTCTTCGGCGTAACCCATATTGGCAATATCGTTTTCACGCAGGTTTATTTCAGCAGGGCTCCCCGCTCCTTCAACAAGGAGTAATTCAAAGCGTTTAGCTAAGTGGTTATGTGAGGTAATTACTGCATCCATCGCGACTTTTTTATAGTCGTGATATTTGCCAGCTTCCATATTACTAATGGCTTTTCCGTGAATAATCACTTGTGCGCCCGTGTCGCTATTAGGCTTAAGTAATATAGGGTTAAAATCTATTTCGGGCTCTACTTTAGCTGCTATTGCTTGCAAAGCTTGCGCACGACCAATTTCGCCGCCATCTTTTGTTACTGCGCTATTAAGTGCCATATTTTGTGGTTTAAAAGGCGCAACCTTTACCCCTCGCTTAGCAAATACCCTGCAAAGGGCTGCAACTAAAGTGCTTTTACCTGCGTCGGAAGTAGTGCCTTGCACCATTAAGGTTTTCATGGAATTACACCCTTCGCTTTCTAAAAAACAATAAACTTAAAAAGAACACACTACCAATAGCAGCAGTAATAACGCCTACGGGCAATTCTTGGTTTTTTAGCAAGGAGCGCGAAAGTACATCAACCCACACCATAAATGTACCGCCCACTAAGCTGGTTACCAGTAAGCCAGCGATGGTGCCTTGGGATATAAAAAAGCGCACAATGTGCGGTACCATTAATCCTACAAACCCAATACCACCACACATAGCCACCAGCACAGCGGTAATTAATGAGCTCAAAACCAGCATAAGTATTCTAAAGCGCTGGACCCTAACACCTAATGTAATTGCGCTTTCATCGCCAAGTAACATGGCATTGAGCTGCCTTCTATAGCTCAGCATTACAAACGTACACAATGTAATTACCAATAAAGGTAACCAAAGCGTAGCCCACTGCGCACGAGCAAAGCTGCCCAGTGTCCAAAATAAAATAGCGGCTACCGCCTGAGGGTCGCTCCAATAAAGCAACAAGCTGGTAAACGCACTAAATAAAAACGACAGCGCAACGCCTGCTAATAACATTGATTCTACCTGTGCACTTTGCTGCCTGCCTGCAATGAGTATTAATAAGCTCATAGCGAGTAAGCTACCCAGCAGTGCCGCTGCCGATAACATAAAGCCTGCGCTAATACCGGCAAATGCCATAAGTAACACCACGCCAAATGAGGCACCCGACGATATACCAAACAAGTAAGGATCGGCTAACGGATTACGCGTTACGGTTTGTAAAATAAGCCCCGCAATGGCTAAGCCAGAGCCTGCTAAAAAGGCAAGTAATGTGCGAGGCATTCTTAGCTCGTAAATAATACGCGTATTAAAAGAGGCATCATTTGAGAGTAAAAAACTATTTAATACGTCTTGAAGTGAGGTCTCTGCTGCGCCAAAACTAAGTGCTGCAAATAAGCTAAATAAAGCAGCTACAACACTTATAAATAGCGCAAATGATTGGCGAGTATTAACTGCGCTCATATTATTTGTAGCCATAAAAGTAAGTGATATGAGGAATACTATTTCCCGATTTAGATGTCTGCGGGTGGCTATTTACTTGGGCGCAAACACCAAAAACGTCGCCTAGCATGTTTTCGGTTAATACCTCACTTGGCGTGCCTGTATGTGTAATTTCACCGTTTTTAATAACCACTAGTTCATCGCACATTGCAGAGGCTAAGTTTAAATCGTGAAACGATGCAAATACCGTTACACCCAACGATTTAGCAAGCTCCATAACCTGTATTTGGTATTTAACATCTAAATGGCTGGTTGGTTCGTCCATAATTAATAGTTGAGGTTGCTGCACAATAGCACGAGCAATAAGCGCTCTTTGTTTTTCACCGCCTGAGAGCGATTCAAAACTTTGATCAATATGATCCACTAACCCTACGGTGTTGATAGCTTGGATGATTTTTTGTTTATCAATATTGGTTATTGAGCTAAATAGCGATTTATGAGGCGTTAGCCCAAGTGCAATAACATCAAATACGCTTAAGTTAAATTGCGAAGGGGTTTCTTGTAAAACAACCGCGACTTTTTTTGCGTACTCATCACTTTTTAGCTGCCAAATGTCGGTGTTGTTAAACTCTACAACGCCATCACTTGGTTTATTAAAACGATATAAACAACGCAATAAGCTCGATTTACCTGCGCCATTAGGTCCAATTAAACCAACAAATTTACCTGTGGTTATTTTAAGGTTTATTTTTTTGAGAATCGTTTTATTGCCAATACCCCATGATACGTTTTTAACGTTTAGTAAAGGCGTGTTTAGCGCTGATTTAGTGTGCAACAGTGAGTCCTTGGTAGGCGTGTACTCACTAACAATACAGCTAACAATAACTAGTGCATTAATAAAAATGAGTAAACCCGCTCGTTAAAAAATTATACCAATCTATTTAGATATAGAACCTATTAAGCGATAAATTTAATTCGTTAAATTGTTCAAATATTTATGCTGATTGGTATTGCTCATTTGTATCTGACTTAAAGCGTTGTACTAATTACAGTTACGGGAATAGTTGAGGATTTGCACCTCATTCCAAATGAGGGTCTATTATGGGCGGGTAAATAATTTAAAGCAAAAAAAACCGCGCTCAAAGGAGCGCGGTTAAAAAGGGAGTGTTCTAACTAATTAGACTAGTCGTTAAAACTTGTATTCCATACCTAAGCCTACGTAATCTTGGTCAACATTGTTGTCCATGTCAAAGCTTGAGTAAAAACCAAATACTTTAATGTTTTTATTTAATTTGTGATCAAGACCAACTGAAATTGCTGACTTATCGTCGCTGTCGTCAAAGTCCATATCTTGGTATTGCACTTTAAATGTGTTGCTACCCATGCTGTAAGCAGCATTTAGCAAGTAACCATCCGCTTCTGCGCTGCCATCTACTGCTTCTTGTGTTTGGTACATTGCACCCAATTTAAAGTTTTCGATTTTACCTTGGATTGAAGCACGTATTACGTCGTAGCCATTTACTTCACTATCGGCTGCAATAGAGGCGTATACCGCGCTCTTTTTAAGTGCCACGTCACCGTAAGTAACCGCCATTGAGTAACCGTTGTCTGCATCTACATCATCTTCAGCTACAAAAGTAGCTAGTACTTTAAAGCCTTCGTATGAGTTTGATGAGTAGCTAACAGTGTTTCCTAAACGGTTTTCACCTTTAAATACATTTTTAATATCGCCTTCAAGGTCGTTAAATAAATCTAACTTACCTTGAGATTGCTTAAGCGCAGTATCGTTACGACCAATTACAACTTGGCCAAATGCACCTTTTAAACCAACATATTGGTTACGCGCAGAAATATTGTCGTCGTTATCGCCTTTTGAATCAGCATCAGACACGTCAACTTGAAATTCGAACTTATAAACGGCTTCTAAACTCTCATTTATTTTTTCAGAACCTTTAACACCAAGACGAGATGCATTACTTTTAATCTCAGTAAAAGACCCTTCGCCATCGTCAGACGATTGCACTGTTACATTCGCTTTACCGTAAATATCTACGTCGGCAAGTGCATTAAAAGATAAGCCACTTAATAGTGCTAAGCATAAGCTCGATTTTACAAATTTCATGTTATTTCCTTGGATAATCACAAAAGACTAATTTTTAAAACAGCTGCATTTTGTCATTGATAAATGACAGTAATATTACAACCGAAACATTTTTGTCTTTTTTAATTAATAAAAATGCATTAAATGTGAAATCTAAATAACATGAAAATTTAATAAACGGCCGTACTTACTTATCTTGCTTTAATGACAAGCTTGGCGTCATTTGCGAAAGTAAATTAACTAAGGTTTCTATTAGCTCTTTTTGCTCGTTGTCTCTGTGATACGCAATAAATACGTCTCTTGAGGTGTTTTCTACCCCTTTAACATGAAACAACTCACCTTTTTCTAAATGCCCTTCAACCAATACTTGAGGTATAAATGCACTACCACCACATTGCAGTATTAAATCAAGTGCAATACGTCCCGTGCTGGTTCTAAAGTAAGGTGGCGTTTTTCCTGTAAACTGACGCGCATGCCAAAGAGAAAAAGTAGTTCCCCAATCCACATACACATATTGATTATCAAAAAAGTTTTCGTTCGTTGCGGTGTCGTATCCGCTTACTGGAATGATTGGCAACTCACAAATACGCTCTACTACGAGTTCATCTACTTTTGGTGGATCAAATAATATTGCCAAATCGAGAGTACGCTCTAATAAAAGTCGAGTGCTCTCTTGTTGTGCTTTAACTTCTGCAACTAACGACACGCCCGGCATCGCCGATACAATATTTGTTATACCAAACTGTAAAAAAGCATCCCAAATATTAGGCGTTCCTGCTAAGCTAATTTGCTTATGCATATTGTCGGCAAGTGCAACATCGACTTTGGCCCGCTGCATGCCCGTAATAATCATTTGTGCGTGCGGTAATAAGCGCTCGCCAGGTGCTGTAAGTTGAATATTATTACGCTGGCGAATAAACAAATTAACACCAAGCCCTTGCTCTAATTGGCGAATTCTAAAGCTCACTGCAGACTGCGTAATATAAAGGTTTTCGGCCGCTTTACCAAAGTGACGCGTACGCACTACCTCAACGAATGTTTTTAATAAATCGATATCCAATTTTTTATCCTCACGATAAAAATAATTTGTTTAATAAATTGCCAAACTTGCATCATACTCCAGCTAATTAATAGGGTATGAGGATAAAGCTATGAGCAATAACATTTCATTACTACGCCAAGCATTTGTTAGCCAACGTCAATTTTATGATGATCAGAATTTTCCACGTGGTTTTAGCCGCAGCGGAAACTTCACCTTATTAGAAGCCAGTATATTAGAACAACACGGTGTTGTTTTAAGAGGCTTATACAGTAAAACAATTGAGCCGCAAAACGAACATCAAGAACAGTTTGTAGCAGTAGTCACTGGCTCACAAGAACCTACTAACCCAATCGAACGTGCTTGGGTAAAATACTTAAAGCTAACGACCTGTAAAACTAAGTTTCATACTTTATTTGGCCGCTCAAAAATGTCAGGACCGGCACCGATTAGCCAAGAGTATTATTCAGAAGCTGATAACCTGTAAGTACTTAAGTTATTTGCTTTTTTGCGTTTTAACAGTTACAACTTGTATAAGCAAATATTTTTGCAAAATATAAACAGGGTTGTTCCGTGACGCGAAAAATACTAATAGTTGAAGATACACCTGCAATGGCGCGAGTGCAAAAGCACATCGCGCTTAAAGCAGGCTATGAAGTTGATATAGCAGAGTCATTAGCACAAACAAAAGAGCTTATAAGTAAAAATAGCTACTTTTGCGCTGTAGTTGACTTTATATTACCTGATGCCCCATCAGGTGAAGCAGTACCCTGCACTGTTAATGCTGATATCCCAACTATTGTAATGACGGGTAATATTGATAAAAAAACCCGCGACACCGTCGAAAAATACCCAATCATCGATTACATCATTAAAGAAAACAAACAAGCTTACCAATACCTAGAAAAACAATTACACCGCTTACCTCGCAATGAAAATGTAAAAGTACTCGTTGTTGATGATTCTAAATCGACTCGACGATACATTTGCAGCTTGTTAGTTCGTCACAAATATCAAATTATTGAAGCACAAGACGGACAAGAAGCATTAAAAATGCTCGAAAGTTCACCCGACATTTCAGTCATCATTACTGATAACGAAATGCCAAACATGAATGGTGATGAGTTATGTAGCGAAATTCGCCGCTTATATAGCAATGACGAAAAAGCCATTATTGGTATTTCGGGCTCTGACTCTGTAGGGCTTTCTAGTTTATTTTTAAAAAATGGCGCAAACGATTATTTACATAAACCTTTTAATAGTGAAGAGTTTTACTGCAGGCTTAGCCAAAACGTCGATATGCTAGAACAAATAGCCACAATTAAACGCCAAGCCAACACCGATTACCTAACTAATCTACCTAATCGTCGTTACTTTTTTGAAGAAACAAACAAATCACTCAAAAAGATTAAAAATAAGCAAGGTTCAGGAGCGCTAGCCATGCTTGATATTGACCATTTTAAAATAATTAATGACACTCACGGGCATGATGTAGGCGACGAAGTATTAAAAGGGCTCTCCATTTGCTTTAGCAAATATTTTAAAAAGTATTTAGTGGCCCGCTTAGGTGGCGAAGAGTTTGCCGTTTACTTTGCAAATGCGGATAAACAAGAAGCGCTAAAAAGACTTGAAGGTTTTAGGTACTTTATAGAGGCGAATAGCCAAGAGTTTAGTAAAGAAAAAATCAAATTTACTATATCTATTGGTTTTGCAGATGGACCTGTTTATCAAATTGATGAATTATTAAAACAGGCCGATTTAAAGCTTTACGACGCTAAAGAATCTGGTCGTAATAAAGTAGTTAGCTAACAGCTCTATTAGGTTAATTATACTTCAGCGGCTGTAATAGCCGCTTTTTTACGTTTGCGTGATTGATTGTAAGAATCCCAACTAAAAATAGCTAGCGCACTCCAAATACATGCAAACGTTACTAATCTCTCAGCGTCAAACACTTCACCGTAAAACACCACTGCCAATATAAACATTAGGCTTGGCCCAATATACTGAAAAAAGCCTAATGTAGTGTATTGCAAACGCTTAGCGGCGCCGGTAAAACACAGCAATGGTAATGTAGTTACAATACCTGCACTAATCAGTAATGCATTAGTATGCCAATCGTTAGCTGGCAGGCTTGATGTTGTTGTAGGCACCATTAACCACCAATAAATGAGTGCAACAGGCAGTAATATAAGTGCTTCGAGTAAAATGCCAGGCAAGGCTTCAACGGGTAGTTTTTTACGTAACAACCCATAAAGTGCAAATGATATAGCTAATGAAAATGCCACTACCGGAAACGAGCCAAAACTAATTAGCTGCAGCACAACACCGGTAAAGGCCAGTGCCACTGCTACACCTTGAAACTTACGCAGGCGTTCACCTAAAAAGAGCATACCCAGTAATACATTTAAAAGAGGGTTTATGTAATAGCCCAAACTCGCATCAAGCATATGGTTATTATTTATAGCCCATATAAATAAACCCCAGTTAAACCCTAGTAATGTTGAGGTAATAACAAGCATAAGCAAAAGCTTAGGCTGAACAATAATGCGTTTAACTTTATCCCAATACTTTAAAACACTTACTACTAGTACTAAAAATACAACCGACCAAACAACCCGATGCATTAAAATTTCAAAGGCAGAAACATGCTGAATCAACTTAAAATATATTGGCGCAAGGCCCCACATAAAAAAAGCAAGACAAGCAAAAATAGCACCTTTACGCTGCTCAGTATCAATCGACATAATAAACACTTAGTGATTTAAAAGGCCGCTAGTTTACTTCCCATACACGTTTTATCCAACTAAATACGTGCCTGTCCCAAAAGCAATTTGAACAGACTGTTCATTATGTAATTCCATTCGACAAACACACACTTTATTACCTGAGCGAATAAGTGTGGCACTCGCTGTAAAGCTCTCTCCTTTACCAGGGCGCAAATAATCAGTGCGCAAGTCGATAGTCCCAAGCGTGGCTAATTTTGTTTGCACACTTCCTATATCTAAATCGGTGAGCTTATCAATCACGCTTGCTGCCGCGAGCATACCGCCTACATTATCAAGTACGGCTGAAATAACACCACCGTGCAGTATTTTTTGCGCAGGGTTACCAATGAGTACATCCTTCCACGGAAACGTAATTTTGGCCTGTTCAGGGCTCAACGACTCAACCGATATTTGTAAAAACTGGTTAAACGGCATGCCATTTACAAATAATGCACCCACTTGTTCAATTAACATTTCTTTATTCATTATTATTCTCCATGCTTAAACTGGTACGATGAGTAAAGCATAACTTAAGCAAAACTACGAGGTTCTAGTTAAATCATTTACTTAGCAACCTAACTTTAAGGAAGCAGATCTATCTTAATAAGCGGTTTCAACACTACCAGAGTTTAATTTACTTACAATAGAGTTGAGGTTAATACCAATTAGCTTAATTAAGTGATCTATCTGGAGGTAAGAAAATAGTGTCTATAACAAGGCAAAAAACTCGTTATTTAGTTGTTCTATATCAGAAATTTTTAACGCAGCGAGCGTCAGATTTGATCCCTCAAATTGATTAAGTAGTATTGCGGATTGGTATAAGTAACTCAGCTAAAGACATCTCACTAAAAAACCACTAAAATACCCGCCAATGAATACATCAACACCACCTTCTAGCACCCTTGTGCGTAAACCCGAAACTGTCCTCAAACAAGTGTTTGGCTACAGTGAATTTCGCGACGGCCAAAAAACAGTTATTGATGCTGCTATTAACGGCCAAGACTCGCTTGTATTGCTCCCTACTGGCGGCGGAAAATCGGTTTGCTATCAAATACCCGCTTTAGTGCTTGAAGGCGTCACTATTGTTATATCTCCGCTCATATCGCTAATGCAAGATCAGGTAAGTCAACTTCAAGCACTTGGGGTTAAAGCCGCTTACGTAAATAACAGCTTAGCGCGAGAAGAGCAGCAATTGGTGTATCAACAGCTTCATCAGGGGCAAATTAAGCTTTTATATGTGGCACCTGAAAAAGTATTACAACGCGAATTTTTAGAGCGTTTATCGCATTTAAATGTAAGCTTATTTGCCATTGACGAAGCGCATTGTGTGTCGCATTGGGGTCACGATTTTAGGCCTCATTACTTTCGCTTAAACGAATTAAAGCAACGTTTTGCACATGTACCCATGATGGCGCTCACTGCAACTGCCGATAAAGCCACCCGTTTTGATATAGTTGAGCAACTAAAACTACAACAGCCTTATATTCATACTGGCAGCTTTGATCGCCCCAATATTCGCTACACCATAGAAGAAAAATTTAAACCTATGGTGCAACTGCTTCGCTACTTAAAAGAGCAAAAAAGCCAAAGCGGTATTATTTATTGCACCAGCCGTAAACGCGTAGACGATATTGCTGAAAAAATTGCAGATGCAGGGCTAAACGCTGCCGCTTACCATGCAGGTATGAGTAACGAGCAACGACAATTTGTACAAACTGGTTTTGCCCGTGACGATATACAAATAGTGGTCGCAACCGTTGCTTTTGGTATGGGGATTAATAAACCCAATGTACGTTTTGTACTGCATTACGATATTCCAAAAAGTATCGAGTCGTACTATCAAGAAACGGGGCGTGCTGGGCGAGATGGACTTGCCGCAGAAGCCATAATGTATTTTGACCCAGCTGATATTGGCCGTGTAAGACGCTTTTTTGAAGACATAGACGACGAGCAACGCCGCCGTGTAGAAGAACAACGCTTTAACGCAATGGCAAGCTTTGCCGAAGCACAAACGTGTCGCCGCCAAATTTTGCTTAACTACTTTAGTGAATATCAACGCGAACCCTGCGGCAACTGCGATATTTGCTTAAATCCGCCAAAAAGCTTTGATGGTACATTGGTTGCCCAACAAGCGCTTTCTTGTGTGTATAGAGCTGACCAGCGCTTTGGTCTTGGGTACATTGTTGAATTACTACGTGGTGCAAATACTAGCCGCATACGCGATAACAATCATCATGAGCTAAGCACTTACGGCATAGGTAAAGATAAAAGCAGTGAATTTTGGCTTAGTATTTTACGCCAGCTTATTCATCAAGGCTTACTTAGCCAAGATATAACGCAAGGTGCGTCACTTAGGTTAACCGAAGCCGCGCGTGCAATTTTAAAAGGTGAGTACGCACTGCAATTAGCCGAGCCACGCCTGCAAGCCAAACACGTTTATCAAGATAAGTTAGCGCAATTTAATTACGACAAAAAACTGTTTGCTCGCCTGCGCGCACTACGTAAAGAACTTGCTGATGCCGATGATGTACCACCTTATGTGGTATTTAATGATAAAACGCTAGCAGAAATGGCGCAGCTTATGCCAACAAACGACAGCGAATTTTTAAAAGTGTCGGGTGTGGGTTTTACTAAGTTAAATAAATACGGCGGCGAATTTTTAACTGCAATTCGCAATTACCTAGCTACAAATTAAGAATGTTATGACCCAAATAGAATATGACCACGCCCATAAATACATTTTAATTACGCCAGTCGAGCCTCCACACGATGAGGACTTTGAACTGTGGAGCACACTCTTTTTACACTCGGACGATGTAACACTCAATGAGTATTCTGCAGGCGCCGATCGCCATCAAGTCCGCTTTACCTATAATCAGCAGACCTTTAATTTAAACTATGAGCATTACAGCCAAAGTATTTGGATTAATGCCGAAGGCCATGAAGCTGAGCACTTATTAGCCGCTTTAGCATTTTATTTAAGTTAGCTTTTAATACCCCGCCCACAGGCGGTTCTAAACCAGGTTGGTTATTAACATAAGTGAATATGAGTAACAATTAATTAGTTTCAAAATCCATACCTTTTACTTACATTATAATAACAATGATGTAAGCTGATATTACGATAGTCATTTGCTACGTAGCAGTAAAGAGGTTTAATGGTGAACAAGAAATGGATAGCACAATGTTGTATTAGCTTAACGGTTTTAAGCTTTTATGTGCCTAATGCATTCGCACAACAATCTTCAACGAAAACTGATAACTGCCTTGTAGAACAGACAGATTTAAGCACAAATAAAAACTTACGCCGAGAAGTTCAAGACAAAACAACCCTCACGCACAGTAATAGTAACGCTAAAATAGCCTCAATAAAGCTCAAGCAACTTAATGTATTTAATACTGAGCTTGAAGAGGAAAATAATGCCCTATTCCGATTTGCTAACCGCGCTCATATTCAAACAGAGCCCGATGTCATTAATAACCTTTTATTATTCTCCCCTGGTGACAAGTACGATGCTAAAAAGCTTGCCGAGTCTGAGCGCTTACTTCGTAAAGAAAGTTACTTATATGATGCACAAATTAGTGCAATCGAAAACTGCGACGGTGACGTTAATGTAGAAGTGGTTACCCGTGATTTATGGACACTTTTACCTGAAGTAAACTTTAGCCGTAGCGGTGGAGAAAATAAATCAAGTATAGGTTTTAGAGAATCAAACCTGCTTGGTTGGGGGAAGCGCCTTTCTTTGTCACGCACGACCGACAGCGATCGTAGCGGTTATTTATTTGTTTACGACGATCCTAATATTTTTTCTACTCGCTACCGCGGCCGTTTAGAGTACGCTGATAACAGCGATGGCAAGCGCCATTTACTTGAGCTAACCTATCCATTTTACGCGATAGACACCCCTTTTAGTTACGGTATTTTAAGCTATTCTGAGCAGCGCGAAGAGTCACTATATAAACGCGGCGAAGAGTTTAGCGAATTTGATCAAACTACTGATTTAAACCGTGCATTTATAGGACACTCTAAAGCGCTTAATAATAATTGGACCCAACGCTTAACCTTAGGTTATACCGACGAGCAGCATACCTTTGAAGCTATAGACACTACATTTGCACCACTTGCCGATGACAGAAGTTTAAGTTATCCCTTTATAAGCGGCCATTGGTTTGAAGATAACTACATAAAAGTACGCAATTTTGACAGTATATCTCGCACTGAGGATTTAAACTTAGGTTGGAATATTAAAAGCTTAATTGGCTATTCAGACGAATCATTAAGTAATGACGACAGCCGCGCGGTGTATTCTGTTAACTTTAAAAAAGCCCACTTTACTAACGATAATACCTTATGGCGTTTTAGTGCTGATATTGATGGCTATTGGAATAAAGAACAGAAAAAACTCGAAAACTTTATGGCCACTAGCCAAGTACAATATTATTTAAATACCAGTGAAGACCAATCTTGGTATGTTAAAGCCCGGGTACAATACGCAAAAAACCTTACTGCTGATCAACAACTTACTTTAGGCGGCGAAACAGGCCTGCGTGGTTACCCTATGGATTATCAACATGGCGACCGCAGCTTTTTAGTTAATCTAGAAAAGCGCTATTACTGGGAGTACGATTTACTACAACTATTTAAAGTGGGTGGCGCAGCTTTTGTAGATGTGGGCAGAGCATGGTTTAACGATAAAGATAATGGCGAAAACGCACATGTATTAAAAAATATAGGCGTGGGTCTTCGTTTAGCACCAAGTCGTGCAAACTCAGGAACCATGATCCACATTGATATTGCAGCCCCAGTTGATAGCTACGATGACGTAGACTCAGTACAGTGGTTAGTGAGCGTTAAAAACACTTTTTAAATAATACAAACGCGTTAAACTAATACCAATTGAATTAAATTAAATTGGTATTAAAGTTCAGGGCCTAATGTGGAAATAATAGAAGTTTTAGAATTGTTTGCATCACAATATAAGTTAATTGTAACTATAATCGCTATTTTGGTTTTCCCTCTGCTATTAAAAATAACCAAAAAATTACTCGAAAAAGCAATTAAGGGGAAAGTTGATTTACACCGAAAATATCGTGCAGAGCTCTTACTAAAAATTATACTCGCCTTTGTCGTGCTGTGTTTAGTTTTAGTATTTTGGGGTATAGAGCTGCGTGGCTTATTGGTTTTAGGCTCCTCTTTATTTGCTATGTTGGGCGTAGCACTCTTCGCTGCTTGGTCATTATTAAGTAATCTCACCGCATTTTTACTAATGTTTATTCAAAACGATTGCCGCGTTGGTTATTGGGTACGAATTATTGATGGTGCAAATCATATTGAAGGGCGCATTGTTGAAATGGGCTTAATGAATGTAGTACTTGAGCATATTGATGGGCACCGTGTAATTTACCCTAATAATTTATTTGTGACACGCCCTGTCATGGTTTTAAATAAAGAACCAAAGCCAACAAAAGCTCCCGTTATAAAACGTATTATTGGCCCTAAAAAACATAGTTAAAAAAGTAATAGTCACAAAAAAGCCGCAGTAAGTAATTAACTTCTGCGGCTTTTTAATGCTTTAACTAACCAAAATTAAGACTAGGGCGTGTTGATCTTTGATGGTTGAATTTGCAGCAGTATGTTTGGTTTTTAGGCAAGGCAGAGCCTATGAAGTGTGGTTACTCCCCATAAATAGGCGATAACGCAGCATAAATGCCAAACATGCGCTGCCCTTCGGGTTCTGCCTAGGGGCGATAAACTCTTTGTTACTCGGTTTTTACTTAGCCCACTAGGTTACAAACCTCGCGCCGCGATTTAATCGCCCCTAGATTGAACAAATTTCAATCCGCAAAGTTAAACACGCCCTAGCTATTAGTTATTTAGCTCAGCGGTTTTAAGCTCGTCATCTAAATCGTTTATCTCGTCAATAAAGTTCTCTAGTTGCTGCTCTACTAAACTATTGTCATTTGCAAAGTAAGCAAGGTGGAATACCGCATCACCTTCATTTACCAATGGCATAGTTTGCTGACCAATAACAATACCGCCTTTAGGCGCTAAAAGCTCAAGCTCAGAGTCACCTAGTGGGCTACTAATATAAGCAAGTACTTGCCCTTTAGTTACATGCTCCCCTAGTGATACTTGTGCACGCACAATGCCATCAACTTCGGCACGTATCCAACTAGTTGAACCTGCAATAATAGGATCTGGTAACTTTTTAGGACGCTTGCCACGGATCATTTTTAAATGACGCATAACATAATCAACACCCTGCACACCTGCCGCAATTGCGATTGGATCAAAACGCAGTGCTTCACCAGCTTCATAGGTTATAACCGGTATACCTAGGTTTGCAGCTTCACTTCGTAATGAGCCATTACGCAATGATGCATCTATAACTGCTGGCGTGCCAAATGCTTTAGCCATTTCAGCAGTTGCTTCATCAGCTAAGTTAGCGCGAATTTGCGGTAAGTTAGTTCGATGAATAGCGCCAGTATGTAAATCAATAATGTGGGTACAATGTATTGCCACTTGATTAAAAAACATATAAGCCATACGCCCAGCAAGTGAGCCACGCTCAGAACCTGGAAAGCTACGATTCATATCGCGTCTGTCTGGTAAGTAACGCGATTTATGAATAAAGCCAAACACATTCACAATAGGCACAGCGATTATTGTGCCGCGCAGTTGGCTTGGGTCTATTTTAGCAATTAACTGACGCACAACTTCTACGCCATTTAGCTCATCACCATGAATAGCCGCACACACCATAAGCACAGGACCTTCCATTACACCGTTAACCACTTCAATAGGAATATTAAGTGGTGAATGGGTATAAAGTTTAGCGGCCTCTAAGGCAAGTGTTTTACGCTCGCCTACGCCTACACTCTCTCCTAATAAGGAAAAAGGACGGTTAATTTTAACCTTTGCCACGTGTTGCTGTTCCTTTACTTGAAGCATTTTTTTCGATGAAATCAATCACCATGCCTGCAATGTCTTTACCTGTTGCTATTTCAATGCCCTCTAAACCTGGTGATGAGTTTACTTCCATCACAAGTGGTCCACGAGATGAGCGAAGTAAATCAACTCCCGCTACGTTCAAGCCCATTGATTTAGCAGCGGCTACTGCCGTTTTACGTTCTTCTGGAGTAATACGAACTAATGTAGCACTACCGCCACGGTGAAGGTTAGAGCGGAACTCACCTTCTTGTGCTTGGCGCTTCATTGCTGCTATTACTTTATCGCCTAATACGAAACAACGTATATCGGCACCACCCGCTTCTTTAATGTATTCCTGAACCATAATATTAGCTTTTAAGCCCATAAACGCTTCAATAACGCTTTCTGCCGCTTTGCGTGTTTCAGCAAGTACAACACCAATGCCTTGTGTGCCTTCAAGTAATTTAATTACAACAGGTGCACCGCCTACCATTTCTAGTAAGTCTTTTACATCATCTGGTTTGCTAGCAAAACCTGTTACTGGCATACCAACGCCTTTGCGCGAAAGTAACTGAAGTGAGCGTAATTTATCGCGCGAACGAGAAATAGCGACTGATTCATTTACAGGGTAAACACCCATCATTTCAAACTGACGAAGTACCGAACAGCCATAAAATGTAACCGATGCACCAATACGCGGGACGATTGCGTCAAATTCTTTTAAGTTTTCACCGCGATAGTGAATTTCTGGTTGCTCAGAGTTTATATTCATATAACAGCGCAATGCATCAATCACTTTAACTTCGTGACCGCGTGCCTCTGCCGCCTCAATTAAGCGACGCGTTGAATATAATTTTCTGTTGCGAGATAAAATACCGATTTTCATAGTTAAACCTTACGACCTAATAGTTGAGATAAAGCCGGGTCAACGACTATACGATTTTCCATGGCTGTACGCCCTAATAACATTCTAAACTTCATTGTTGCACGGCTTGTTAAAGTAAGCTCGATAGGCCAGCTATGCTCGCCTGCATGCAATGTAGTTTCTATAAAGTAACGTAACTCTTTTTGCCCACTTGAGCTGGTTACGTACTTCATTTTTTTAACTTTTGCATTGCAAGTGACTTGCGTTTGTTCATCATCTTGCAGTGGCTGGGCCGTAAATTTAACCCATTTTTCTGAGTCAACTTCGTATTCTTCAATGTTAATTGCATGAATACATGAAGTGCGAGCGCCAGTATCAATTTTTGCTTTTATCTCGTTAATACCAAGCCCAGGTAAACTTAACCACTCACGCCAACCAACTGTGATCTTTGCTGTCATAAATGTGCCCTTAATAAAAAAGTGACTTATACGCTACAGGTAAAAAAACACCAACGAAATAAATTTATCTAGTCGATTAGTAAATTAAATTGATCTTTTTAAACAACTGGTCACACAATGCACGCCTTGCTGAATAGTACTTTATGCCACTTTACTCAGCCCAAAGGCTCTGCATATATTTTGCTATTTAAGCTTAACTTATTAAAAATAAAGGTAAGTTTAAAATACTTAAGTAGATACACTATAGTTAACGGTATTAAAAATACACTATTATGAGAAATAATTATGATTAATGGTTTACTACATGCACTTGTACTTGATGGACAAGGCGGCGCTCGCCCTATTGAAAGCACTAATGAGCTAAATAGCTGGCAACCAAGCCACGGAAAACTTTGGGTGCACATGGACTATAGCCAAAGCGAGGCTGTTGAATGGCTCAAGGCACAACCTCATTTAAACGACTACGAATTAGAGTCCTTAATTGCTGATGAAACACGCCCGCGTATTACATCAACGACTAACGGACATATGTTATTTTTACGTGGTGTAAATTTAAATCCAGCACAAAGCCCTGAAGACATGGTTTCAATTCGTTTATTTATTAGCGAAGACATTCTTATTACTACCCGCAAACGTCGTTTATTATCGGTGCAAGATACGATCGCTTGTTTAAATGAAAATAAAGGCCCATGCAATATTTCTGAGCTAGTATGCTCTATTACACAAAAACTAACTTCTCGCATGCAAAGCGTTATTGACTCACTAGATGAAACACTCGACGAGTTTGAAGAAGAAATAGATGAACCAAGTAAAAAGTTTGATAACCAAGGTTTATCACAGTTGCGCCGTCAAACAATTGCCTTAAAGCGTTATTTAAAACCGCAAAAAGAAGCCCTTAGCTCAATGGTAAATAATCACTACCCGTGGCTGTTAGATGACGATAAAGCAAAATTAAACGAAACAACAAACTTACTTATTCGTTATTTAGAGGAGCTTGATAGCTCTATTGAACGTGCGCAAATCATTCAGCAAACAATCACTAACCAAGTGTCTGAGCAATTAAATCAGCGTATGTATGTAATGTCGGTTGTAGCTGCATTGTTTTTACCTTTAGGCTTTTTAACCGGCCTGTTAGGCGTAAACGTAGGAGGTATTCCGGGTACCGAGAGCCCCTATGCGTTTAGTGCGTTTGTTATATTTTTGATTGTACTTACTGGCGGTATTGGTGTGTATTTTAAAAATAAAAAATGGTTATAGATTAAGTTTATACATTTAAAAAGCATTAAAAAAGCATTAAAAAAGCCACTCAGCTTTAAACTGAGTGGCTTTCTAAACTACTAAATAATTAGTTAGTTTTACGCGTATAACTAACGTCAGTCATTGTTACTTTAGCTTTTGTAATTCCTAAATCTTTAAAGCACTCTTTAAATGAATCTGAGTTTCCTGACTCGCCACACTCATCTAGTGTATATGGGTCTTGTGATTGTAAATAATTACCAAACTTAAAGTAAGATTCTGAATCATCTTCTACCGGAATACCAAAGGTAGTACCTAATGCAGTCACATCTACATCACCGTAATTATTAACTACTTTTAGATTGAATGAACCACCACTTCTAATAGTACCTAGTGCATGCTTTTCTTCTTTACCACTGGTGTTACGCAGGCGAACATAAACGTCAAAAATCCCGTTATCTGCTACGCTATCATCAAAACCTGATTCATCAGTATCTGAAACATATACTTTTGAAATCGTACCCGTATCGCTAGCATGGTGCTGAGAAATAATCGTTTTACCACCATCTGACATTTCAACTTTTACAGTTGCCTCAAAAACCTCATAGGTTTCAGTCATTGCTACACGTGCACTTTCTTTTACTTTATATTCATGACGCCAGCCATTCCCGTTTGGAGTGATATGACGCGCTTCTAGAGGAACAAACTCTAAAGTGTCGCTATTTACTAATGGATGAGGATCGTTACCTTCAAGGTCAAAAATACTACCGTTGGTGATATTGCTTGCTATGCCGGAACCACTACCAGTGTCGCCACCGCCAGTATCACCACCACCCGTGTCTCCGCCGCCAGAAGAACTTCCCTTAGTTAATGAAAAGCTGTCAAAGCGAACATCGTTTGAGCTATTGTCATGCTTAGCAAATACTTGCAATGAATTAGTGCTAGCTGTTGTGAAAGTTTTAGATACTTTTGTCCACGAAGAAACGTTAAATTTCTCACTTTTAAACAAACCATTAAGATCGTTAATGCCGATTTGTCCCTTGCCAAGTACGTACGCACTTAACGTGTACTGAGTATTTCGATCTACATCTACATTCTGGTAAACACGCCCTGGACTACCTTGAATTTTTAATGATTTAGAGCCCTTGTAAGCACTACCTGAAATAGCCGCTGGTTCTGTTTCATTCCAGTTATTCCAACCATCTTCAAATCCAGCATTATTAACAGTTGCCGCTTGTACAAAACTTGAGCTAGCAGTCATTGCTGCAAGCATAAATAGGGATTTTTGGTTAATCATTATCTTTATTTCTCCAAACCTGTACATGAAAAAATCTTACTACATGGCTATAAATGAGTATTTCACTTGAGCCTAGATCACCGCCTGCAAATAGGTTTTAACTTGTGTTTTTATGTGTAATTGGTAATAAGTTAAATGTAAAAAAACCGCTCCTGGTTTACAAATAAATATTACCAATGATTATTGCCAGCTGGGCTGAGACACAAGTTATATTGCTTGTAATAAATTTGCAACAATTTATTTAATAGGTAATAAGTATTGATTTCATTTAGATTCATTAAATCAACATACAATAAAAACAAATAAAAACAGAGACTTAAAATAAATCACCGTCAAAAAATAACAAAACCCAGATAAGGGAAAAATATAAAATAATGAAAAAGCATTAAATAAAACTTTAATTGGTAATTTATTAAAAATTCAAAAATCGCATTTCCTGTAATAACAAAATTGGTTTTCTTTTTATTTTATGCAGTAAAGCTTACGTTCAGTTTAATTAACTAGAATACCACTGGTTAACCAATTAATTTAGACTGTTTATATAAAATAAAATTTAATAATGGCAGAACGAAATGCATTTGAAATAAGAATTTAAAGATGAAAGTATTATTATATTAGTGAAGGGTAGCTTAGAAAATTTAAGAGGTGTTTGAGCTCAGTGAAGGTGGATATTTTATTTTCTATAGATAATTTATTAATAATATTTGTACAAAATATACCAATAAGTTTTAAATAAACTATTGAAAACACCTAGAAGGTTGATTTGATTTAGTTCGAATTAAAAGTTTTAGCAGAACTCGGCATGTTGTCCTTTGCGGATTGAAATTAGTTTAATCTAGGGGGCGGTTAAATCGCGGCGCGGGGTTTGTAACCTAGCTGGCTCGGTAACTACTCCTGCGTTACGCTACTGGCTTACTTCCATGTGAAAATAAGTAAAAACCGAGCAAAGCTTCCGCGTCCTGTTCACGCCCCTTACCACATCCATTTAGGCAACAAAGAGTTAATCGTCCCTAGAAAAAAACCTAGGGGAAGCGCATGTTTGGTAGCACGCTTTTACAGGCATTAAAAAAGACGAGCACTTTGCAATGATCGTCTTTTTTATAACAGTCAGCTAATTACTCTTGAAAGTAAGTACCCCAACCATCGTACTCAACTTCGCACTCAACGGCTAGTTGCGCTAGCTTATCAACGTCTTCCATAATAACGTCTACGTCTAGCTCAGCTTCAACTACAATGTCAAAGCTCCAAATTTTGTTACCGTCTTCAAGCTCAAGCTCTGCTGGTTCTTCAACATCGTAACCCAATTTAAAAGCAGCAAGTGCAGCTTGCTCTAACTTAGGAAAGTCTTCACACACAAAGTGGTGCTCTACTTCATAAAGTATTTCAGGGTCTGACCCATCTTCAAGTAGTGAACTTACGATGTCTTCACTTATTTCACGCCAGTTTTCCATTATTTTTCTCTCACTTGAGCATCTAATTCAGTTATTTTAGCAGCCATAATGCTATGCACGCTTTTAGCATGCTCACGCGCGCTAATTTCTTTATCAAGCGGTATAGGCGCTAACATTTCGATGTGAATTGTACCATTATCCCAACGATTTAGCTTAATGGTTTTATGTGTTGTATTCATACATACCGGAATTATGGGTACATCTGCGCTCATTGCGGTGTGAAATGCACCCGTTTTGAATGGTAGTAACCCTCTTCCATAGCTTCGTGTGCCTTCTGGAAACATCCATACAGATAAGCCATTATTTTTAATTTTTTCGGCTGCTTTTGAGATAGTTCCTGCCGCTTTGGAGCGATTCGATCTGTCTATTAATATATTACCCGACAACCAATAAAGCTGACCAAAAAATGGGATCCACTTTAAGCTCTTTTTACCCAAACTTACGCAGTTTTTTGGCACCATTGCTGGCACTGTAAATAAGTCGTAGCTATTTTGATGATTAGCAACATAAACTGCAGGACCTGGATCAACGGCATCTTTATGACGTGTTAGAACTAGCTTAACGCCAACCATTTTAGCCATTGAGCCAAACCAACCCGCTATAATATGTACATTATTAGGGTGAAATGGTCTTACAATTGAAAGTAATAAACCAAAAATACAACTGAATAATATAAACAGCAGCATAATAAAAACGCGTATAACAGCTAGCAAATGGGCTTCTCCAAAAATCAATTATGATTATTATAGCGTTATTTTGTGACACAAACGAGTCAATAGCGCACAAGTGTACGCTGAAATATTTAAGCTGCTTGTTTTAATATTGCTTTAAAATGGTTTTAAAACGAAAACGGCCTGCAAATGCAGACCGTTTTTAATCATATAAAAGTAATCAATTATTCTTCATTAATTACTTCTACAGGCTCATCATCTTGAGGTGTTAACTCCACAACGGCTTCGTCAACACGCTGTAATCCACGCGGTAGTTTATTACCCCTACGCCCTCGTTCACCATGATAATGCTCTAAATCACTTGGTTTGAGTGTTAGTTTACGTTTGCCAGCATGAAGCGTAACACTGCTTCCTTGTGGTACAACAGCAAGCACTTTTACAAACTCTTCACGGGCTTGTACTTTAGCACCTGGTATAGAGATGATTTTATTACCTTTACCCTTACCTAATTTTGGTAAGTCTCGCAGCGGGAATAAAAGCATTCGACCTTCGTTAGAAATAGCCATACAGTAATCGCTAGCAACATCGTTCACTCTAATAGGAGAAAGTAATATTCCACCTTTAGGGACACTTACGAGCGCTTTACCGTTTTTATTTTTACTAACCAAGTCTTTGAAGTCGGTAATAAAGCCGTAACCTGCATCTGACGCCATAAGCAATACTTGCTCGTCTTCACTCATTACCACGTGCTCAAAATTAGCGCCTGGTGTTAAGTTAAAACGACCTGTCATTGGCTCCCCTTGGCTACGCGCCGAAGGTAGACTGTGCGCATCAGTTGCAAACGCCCGCCCTGCTGAATCTAAAAATACCGCAGGTTGATTACTCTTACCACGAGCAGAGGCTCTAAAGCCGTCACCTGAGCGATAATTTAAGCCTTGTACATCTAAGTCATGACCTTTACCAACGCGTGCCCAGCCTTTGTCTGATAGCACAACAGTAACTGACTCTGACGGAATTAAATCTTTTTCGTTAAGTGCTTTCGCTTCTGAGCGCTCAATCACTGGTGAGCGACGATCGTCACCGTACATTTCAGCGGCTTCTTGAATTTCTTTTTTAAGCAGTGTCGACATACGACGTTCTGAGCCCAAAATTTGCGCTAATTTATCACGTTCTTTAGCCAGTTCGTCTTGCTCACCACGAATTTTAAACTCTTCAAGTTTTGCTAAATGACGAAGTTTTAATTCTAGAATTGCTTCTGCCTGCGTATCAGTTAAATCAAAGCGCTCCATTAATACAGGCTTTGGTTTATCTTCGCTGCGAATGATTTCAATCACTTCATCAATATTTAAAAAGGCGGCTAGCAAACCCTCTAAAATATGTAGACGTGCTAATACTTTATCTAAACGATACTGCAAACGACGACGCACTGTTTCGCGTCTAAATATTAGCCACTCACTTAAAATACAGCGTAAGTCTTTAACTTGCGGGCGGCCATCTAGGCCTAGCATGTTTAAGTTTACGCGGTAATTTTTTTCAAGATCGGTGGTTGCAAATAAATGCGCCATTAATGGCTCAGCTTTAATGCGGTTTGAGCGCGGAATAATTACAATGCGTGTTGGATTTTCGTGATCTGACTCGTCACGTAAATCGGCAATCATTGGTAATTTTTTAGCGTTCATTTGCGCTGCAATTTGCTCAAGTACTTTACCACCAGAACATTGATGCGGCAGCGCTGTAATAACAATATCGCCATGCTCTTCGGTATAAACCGCACGCATTTTGATAGACCCACGACCGGTTTTATATATTTTATGAATATCGGCTTTTGGAGTAATTATTTCAGCATCTGTTGGGTAATCTGGTGCATGTACAAGCTCAAGTAATTCTTCAAGCTCTGTTTTTGGTTTATCAAGTAATAAACAACATGCACTAGCCACTTCACGTACGTTATGTGGCGGAATATCGGTTGCCATACCTACGGCAATACCCGTTATACCGTTTAGTAAAATATGCGGTAAACGAGAAGGCAGTACAACAGGCTCATCCATTGTACCATCAAAGTTTGGTGTCCAATCTACGGTGCCTTGGCCAAGCTCTTTTAATAGTACTTCTGAAAACTTAGATAAACGCGCTTCGGTATAACGCATTGCTGCAAACGATTTAGGGTCATCTGCCGCACCCCAGTTTCCTTGTCCATCTACCAAAGGGTAGCGGTAAGAAAACGGCTGCGCCATTAATACCATCGCTTCGTAACATGCACTGTCGCCGTGTGGATGGTACTTACCAAGCACGTCACCCACTGTACGGGCTGATTTTTTGTACTTAGCGTTAGCCGACAAACCCAGCTCGCTCATCGCATAAATAATACGACGCTGTACTGGTTTTAAACCATCACCTACATGCGGTAAGGCGCGGTCCATGATCACGTACATGGAATAATTTAAATAGGCGTCTTCGGTAAAACGCCCCATTGTTTGTTGCTCAATTCCTTGCATTAGCAAGGTATCTGTATCACTCATTAAAGCTTACCTAGTTTTTCTTATAGCTTACACGGTAGATTACATTGGCGTAATCATCGCTTACTAACAGACTGCCGTCACCTAATTCTGCAAATGCAACAGGGCGTCCAAATGTTGTTTCGTCTTTCATAAAGCCAGTAATAAATGGCGTATATTTAGTTACGCGACCTACTTCAATTGTTGCTAGCCCTATTTTATAACCTGACTTTTTAGAACGGTTCCATGAGCCATGTTCAGCAACAAATAATTGTTGCTTATAGCTTGCTGGAAATTGCTTACCGTTATAAAAATGAATACCCAGTGGCGCTACATGCGCAGCAAGTGCAAGAGCTGGCGACGTGTAATCGGCAATATTTTTACCTTCACCAAACTCAGGGTCAATAATTGCACCGGCATGAACATACGGAAAACCAAAATGCTCACCTTCTTGCGTTGCACGGTTTAACTCATCAGGCGGAATATCATCGCCCATCATGTCGCGACCGTTATCACTAAACCATAAAGCTTGAGTAGCTGGATGAAAATCAAAACCGACGGTGTTTCTAACGCCCTTGGCTATTGTTTTTATTTGTTTTGTTTCTACATTAAGCGCAAAAATACGACCAAAACGTTCATCCTCAGCACAAATATTACACGGTACACCCACCGGAATGATTAGCTCGCCCGTTGGTGCAAAACGTAAAAATTTCCAACCATGATGACGCTCGCTCGGTAATGCGTCATAAACCACATCAAATTTTGGATCTTTTAATTGGGTATCAATATTTTTAAAGCGAATAATACGATGCACTTCACCTACGTATAAATCGCCATCTTTAATTGCTATGCCAGAGGGCATGTTTAGGCCTTTAGCCACAACAATTTTTTTATCTGCTACGCCATCGCTATTATGATCAATAAGCGCATATACGTTGCCCGCTTTGCGAGAGCCAACATACACAATACCTTTTTTTGAAACGGCTATTTGACGTGCATTTTCTACATCATTTGCAAATAAGCTTATTTCAAATCCCGGTGCGACTGTGAGCTTATCGAGTATATTTTTCGCCATTACAGGAGCGGTAGTCAGCCCAAGTAACAGCAAACTTCCTAGTAGTTTTTTCATTCGCCTCTCCTAGTGTTAAGCACAGGTAATTAAACGAGTGCCTTGTTACCATGATCTTCTAACCATTGACGACGATCAGGCGATCGTTTCTTAGCAAGCAGCATATCCATCATTTCCATGGTTTCTACTTCTTCATCAAGCGTAAGCTGCACTAAACGTCGTGTATTTGGATCCATCGTGGTTTCGCGCAGTTGTAACGGGTTCATTTCACCCAGACCTTTGAATCGTTGTACGTTTACTTTTCCGCGTTTTTTCTCGGCTTCTATGCGCGCCAAAATAGCGGTTTTTTCTTGCTCATCAAGTGCGTAATAAACTTCTTTACCAATATCGATTCTAAATAATGGCGGCATTGCTACATACACATGCCCTGTTTTTACTAACTCTGGGAAATGGCGAACAAACAGTGCACATAATAGTGTTGCGATGTGTAGTCCATCCGAGTCAGCATCGGCCAATATACAAATTTTATTGTAGCGTAATGCCGACATATCGGTTGATTCTGGATCAATACCCAGCG
Organism: Pseudoalteromonas sp. SWYJ118; assembly: GCF_015864505.1. Lineage (NCBI taxonomy): Bacteria > Pseudomonadati > Pseudomonadota > Gammaproteobacteria > Alteromonadales > Pseudoalteromonadaceae > Pseudoalteromonas > Pseudoalteromonas sp. SWYJ118. The sequence continues at coordinate 46,752 of NZ_JADYXC010000018.1, forward strand.
CCACTGAAATATCGTGTACTTCTTGTGATGCTAGTATTTGGCCTGACTCAACTTCCCAGGTATTCAAAATTTTACCACGTAGCGGCATGATAGCCTGAAATTCACGGTCTCTTGCTTGTTTAGCAGAGCCACCAGCAGAATCACCTTCCACTAAAAACAATTCGGTACGGTCGTTATCAGCAGCGCTACAATCGGTAAGTTTACCCGGTAAAGCAGGACCGGCAGTAACACGTTTACGCACTACTTTTTTAGCTGCACGCAAGCGAGTTTGTGCATTTGAAATACATAACTCAGCTAATAATTCTGCGGTATCAGTATGTTCATTCAACCATAAACTAAACGAGTCTTTTACAACCCCCGATACAAACGCAGAACACGAGCGTGATGATAGTTTTTCTTTTGTTTGACCGGCAAATTGAGGGTCTTGCATTTTAACCGATAACACGTAACTACAACGATCCCAAATGTCATCAGGCGTTAATTTCACACCACGAGGGAGTAAGTTTCTAAACTCACAAAATTCACGCATTGCTTCAAGCAAACCTTGGCGTAAACCATTTACATGCGTACCACCTTGCGCGGTAGGAATAAGGTTTACGTAGCTTTCAGCTATTGATTCACCACCTTCTGGTAGCCATACAACAGCCCAGTCAGCGCCTTCAATTGAACTTTTAAATTCGCCAACAAACGGGTCTTGCGGTAATGTTTCAAAACCTTTAATTGCTTCAACTAAATAGTCTTTTAAGCCTGTTTCATAAAACCATTCTTGGGTTTCTTTTGTTTGCTTATTAACAAACTTAATTCGCAGTCCTGGGCACAAAACGGCTTTGGCTTTTAATAAATGATTAAGCTTGGTAATTGAGTAGTTTGGTGAATCAAAGTAGCTAACATCAGCCCAAAAACGAACCGTAGTACCGGTGTTACGCTTACCGACTGTACCAATTACGTTTAAGTCTTCTACTTTATCGCCGCTTTCAAATGCCATTCTGTATTGTTGAGCATCACGTCGTACTGTTACTTCTACACGCGTAGATAACGCATTTACTACCGAAATACCTACTCCGTGCAAACCACCCGAAAATTGGTAGTTTTTATTAGAAAACTTACCACCGGCGTGTAATTTAGTGAAGATCAATTCAACCCCAGGGATACCTTCTTCTGGGTGAATATCAATAGGCATACCACGCCCGTCATCACTTACTTCAAGCGAATTGTCTTCGTGGAGTATTACGTCGATACGAGTAGCATGACCCGCCATAGCTTCATCGACACTGTTATCGATAACCTCTTGGCCTAAATGATTGGGACGTGTTGTATCTGTGTACATCCCTGGGCGTCGTTTTACCGGATCTAATCCATTAAGTACTTCAATGGCTTCGGCGTTATAATTTTGATCACTCATAGTTTTTGTCTTTATATCCGCTAAGGCTCTAATACGTTTTACTAGTTTTATTGTTATATGCGCTAAAGCGTTAATATAGTAACTAACCTCAGTTCAGGCTAACTAGTTTTACGTGATTTTAAGAAAATCTACAATACTTGCAAAGGTGCGTTCAAATTCAACGTAGCTATGATCGCCACCAAATTCTATCAATTGCTTGCATTGCGAATAATATTTTACTGCGTGTTGAAAGTTCAACACTTCATCGCCTGTTTGCTGTAATAAGTACAGTAACTCAGGGTATGCTAATTTATCTACAGCGAGTAATTTAAGTGCCTCAATATGACTGTTATTTAAATCGTAATGATAATCTTGATACGGATTATAATTAGGTCCAAGTAACGACTGTAATAAATTATAGGGTGCGACCGCGGGATTAATAACCACTGCAGGAATTTGATAACGCTGCGATAAATACGTGGCAAAAAAACCACCTAACGAGCTACCTAATAAAACGGTATTTGGCGTTAGTAATTGTTCAAGCTCAATTATAGCTTGTAGGGGCTCGTGGTTTAAGTTCGGTACACAATAATCAACGTCATAGTTTGCCATAAGCTCACCAAAGCGCACAGCTTTATATGATTTTTGTGAACTATTAAAGCCATGAATATAAATTACGCGTTTAGCCATACTACTTCCGTTTTTACTTCTACTTTATCTTTTTTACTCTTTATATTTAGCGTTCTGTAAGCTGGTCCCGCATTTTTTTGCTCCCACTCTAAAGTGTGCTTTACAAACTGTATTGAGCTGGCCGGGGTCGCATATATGGGCAGCCCTCTAAAGCTTTGTTCGTAATCATTGTGCACATGCCCATGAAAAAGCGCAGATACATTATTACTATTAACTAAGATATTTAAAAGCTGTGGGCCATTTTCTAATAAGTGTTTATCAAGGTAGCCGTTTATTGGCAGCGGATTATGATGACAAAATATAACTTTACTATTATTCGAGTTGACTAAAGCGTCCGTTACTTCATCTAAATGCGTGCCAGTAACCCATCCTGCGGGCGTGGGCCCTTTAGAATTAATAAGAAGTAGCTCAATCCCATTAGCAATAATATGTTTAGCCGAATTTATTTGCCCACCACTTATGCGATTAAGCATTGCTAGTTCATCATGATTACCTGGCACCCAAAATACAGGACAAGTAATGTCACTGGCATTTATAAGTTCACTAAATAATAAGTACGATTCAAAACTATGATCTTGTGTTAAATCGCCACCAAAAATAATACAGTCTATTGATTGCTTAGCTATGTGTGCCAAGGCTTGTTCAAAATGATCTGCGGTATTTACATTAAAGTACTCACCGCATTTGTCTGCAAATAAATGACTGTCAGTAATATGAGCAATGCACAAAGATGATTTATCAAATGTATATGTATCATCAAACCAAGCCATTATTTACATCCCAATTCAACGTCGCTTGTCCGTGCTCTACACAGGCCACTAACCAGTCGTATAAAAAAGCATTAAGTTGATACTTTTCATCTTTTTGATGCATTTTAGGGTTAGGGTATCCATAAGATGGTTTTATGCGTTGATGGTAATCGTGATGAACAATTTCAGCCACTTTGGCATCGTGATACATGCGTACCGTTAAATACAGTGGCGTAATCCCTTTAACCATTCCTGTTAGCTGCTTAATTGAAATATCCATGGTGTATTTTGCGCTGCCATCAATTTTTGTAGCAAACTCACTGTTGCCAAGTTTAACTTCACGAATGCTTCCTATATTGCGCTCGCTCGGTAACAACTTTAATAGTCGCACATAGTTATGCTCACAAAGTGTTAAATACTTTGGGAGGCTCTGAATATATCGCTTTGTTGCTAATTGTGCTGTCAAAGTACCACCATAATATTAGTAAGAGTTTATGCCCATTTACTTGCCATTTTTTCACGATTAAGCGCAAGCCACTGCATACAAATAACCGTTGCCGCATTATCCATTTCACCGTTATTGAGGCGCATTAGCGCATCATCAACTGATAGAATGTGAGTTTTTATATCCTCCCCTTCAGTTTCAAGACCATATACACCTGATTTCACTTGGCTTAAGTCAGTACGCGCTAAATACAAATGCAAGCGCTCAGTTGTACCACCAGGGCTTGATAGGTATGAAAGCATAAATTCAAGTTCAGTTAATTCAAGCCCAGCTTCTTCATACGCTTCTTTTTTTACAACTGATTCGTAATCAGTGCTGCCGTCAGTCATTCCGGCTATGCACTCTAGTAGCCACGGCGAATGCTTGCTTTTAATAGCGCCAATACGTATTTGCTCAATTAAAAGAACAGTATCTGATATTGGATCGTAAGGGAGTACTGCAATTGCATCGCCACGTTCTAATATTTCTCGGCTAATTACTTTAGATTTTCCACCCTCAAAAAGAGCATGTTCAAATTGGTATAAATCAACCTGAAAAAAACCTTTATAAAGGTTTTTTATTGGCTTTAAATTCACATCTTTATGTGTAAATTGAACGAGTTTTTTATCAACCACGTAGCTACCTCCTACTTATCTAAAGCTTTAAAATGCGTTAATATATTCTGTTACACTTGAACATACTGTTTTACTAATTATTTTTTTTGTTATGCAGTAAAACAGGTTAACATGCTTTTAGTACAAAAATTGTCTAAGGACCGAACCCCACATGAAAAAGAACATTCTTGCGGCGCTAGTTAGTTTATCATGCGCATTAGGTGCAACAGCAGTGAAAGCTGAAGATTTACTACAAGTTTTTGAAATAGCGACAGCTAACGATCCTACTGTTTTAAAAGCAAAAGCCCAAGCCGATGCGCAGTCTTACCAAAGCGATTTGGCGATGAGTGCACTATTACCTCAAATTGGTTTAACTATGGGTTATACAAAAAGCGATGCAACGTCGTACCAAAGCGTTGGCGACTTATCTAACCAAGTAAAAGTTGAAAGTGATACAGACCAATTCACTCGCGGTGTAAGCTTAAGCCAAACATTATTTGATTTAGGTGCATGGAATACGTTAGATATTGCCGACAAGCAAGCGCTTCAAGCGAGCGGCCTATACGATGCAGCTAAACAAAACTTAATTGTACGCGTTGCTGAAGGTTATTTTAACGTATTAAGTGCAAGCGATAACCTTGAATTTGTTGAAGCTGAAAAACGTGCAATTGAACGTCAACTTGAGCAAACAAAACAACGTTATGCGGTAGGCTTAACAGCAATTACTGACGTACACGAAGCGCAAGCTCAGTTTGATAACTCTGTAGCTCAAGAAATTATTGCAGGTAATGCTGTAGAAACAGCACGTGAGCAACTTCGTGAGATTACAGGTAAATATCACGAAAAATTAGACTTTTTAAATACAGATACTTTCTCAACAACTAAACCAACTAAGCGCTCAAGCGACTTTGTTAAAGTAGCTGAAGATAAAAATATAAACCTACAAGTGTCTAAAGTAACGGTTGATATTGCAAAAGATCAAATTGAATTAGCAAAAGCGGGTCATTACCCAAAGCTAACCCTAAGTGCTAGTTACGGCGATTCTCTTACAGACAATCAAATAAATGGCGCTAACTTTGATGATCAGCCACGTTCAGACTCAAGCTCTGTAGGGCTTAACTTTAGCGTACCTTTATATTCAGGTGGTGCAACAGTTGCTGCAACAAATCAGGCCCGTGCGTTTTACGTAGGTGCGAGCCAAGACTATGAAACAAATTACCGCGCAGTAACTCGCACAGTGATTACATCTTATAATCAAGTTGTTTCAGACATTGCTACTTACAAAGCGCTAGAGCAAGCGGTTGTTTCAGCTCAAAGTGCCCTTAAAGCAACTGAAGCTGGTTTTGAAGTAGGTACTCGTACCATTGTTGACGTACTAGTAAGTACGCAAAATTTGTACGATGCAAAGCGTAACCTTGCTGATGTACGTTACCGTTATGTGTTATCTACCCTTCGCCTAAAACAAGCTGCGGGTACATTAACAAGTGCAGATTTAGTTGCTATAAACCAAGGTTTAAAAGCCGCTTAATTTTCATTACTCGTGCAGTATGAACACATTGGAAGCCAGCTAAATGCTGGCTTTTTGTATTTTACAGCGCTTAGCGTTAAACTATCGTTTTTATTCTCAGAGATATTTTTGTGGTCACCTCATCTCCTTTTAAAGCAACTTTTTTGGGCCCTCGATACTGGTTAACGTGGATTGGCGTTCTATTTTTATATTTAATTTCTTGGTTACCGCAAAAACTACAATTGGCAATGGGTAAACAGCTTGGTCGCTTAGTTCATAAATTTATGAAGCGCCGTCGCCATATTGCAGAAGTAAATATTAAGCTGTGTTTTCCTGATATGAGCGAAGCAGATCAAAAAGACCTTGTGCTCAAAAATATGGAAAACACCGGTATTGCAATGGTTGAGACTGGCATGGCCTGGTGGTGGCCGCAGTGGCGAGCACAAAAAGCATTAGGGTCTTTTAAAGGGCTTGAGCACTTTGAACGCGTACAAGCGTCTGGTAAAGGTGTTTTATTGCTTGTACCTCATATTCTGCATCTTGAAATGGCTAGCCGTATTATGGGCTTAGAGTGTCAGGGTGTTGGCTTTTATCGCCCTCATAACAACCCACTAATGGAATACTTTACGACTAATGGGCGCCTTCGCTCTAACGAATATTTAATCGGTCGAAAAGATGTAAAAGGTTTACTAAAAGCATTAAAAAATAAAAAGGTATGTTATTACTTACCCGATCAAGATTACGGTCGTAACCGCTGTGAATTTGTCCCATTTTACGCAGTACCTGACGCTGCAACTACAACGGGTACTCTTATGTTTGCAGGCAGTAAAAACTGCGAAACAATGAGTTTAATAACTCGCCGTGATGAAAATGGTAAATATCACTTAGAAATACTGCCAGAGCTTGAAAACTTCCCCAGTGGTGATAATAAGGCTGATGTAACACGTGTAAATCAACGCATGGAACAATCTGTTAATGCCGCACCCGAACAATATATGTGGCTACACCGTCGTTTTAAAACTCGACCTGATAAAAATGCCCCTTCTTTTTATAAAAAGTAATGGTATAACAATAATAGGAACAAATAAGGTGGGTAATAATCATGTGGTTTTGGATTAGGCATTTATCATTTGCAGCTGTACTAATAGCACTCGCCGTATACTTTTTGTTGAGTGATGGTTCTTTATTTGATATTAAAAAATCTAAAAATGCAGCTGCCGAAGGATTATCACGTTTTTACTCCTCTATTCGTAACCAAGTAAAAAGTAATAAAGAACGAGATCAATTTGTTTTAAAACTTAAAACACCAGAACAAACCTTGGATAGAGTATTAGCGGAACGTGCGCGAACAGTTGATCCAATGCCGACCACTTGGACTGGAGAAGTTGAACCTAGGCGCTTTGAAAATGGCACAACACTTAAAGACGTACTCTATCAATATGCTAAAAATGAAGGTATTGAGCTTTACTGGTATTTAAGTAAAGACTACGTAGTTAAAGATCATTTTAGAGTAGACAGCAACTTTACTTCAGCACTTTATCAAATTGGTCGTGCTATAAATGACGACTTTGAGCATGAGGTTTACACTTACTTTTGCCACAAACAAAGAGCAGCGGTTATTACAGAGTTACCATCAGAATTTGTGCGAACAAACTGTTTAAAGCTAAAGGTTTAAGGGTTTACACGTACAAAAAACCCAAGCAAGCGCTTGGGTTTTACAATTCAATTCAATTCAATTCAATTCAATTCAATTCAAAAATACTATTCCAAATATTCGTTACGTTAGTAATATCTTGTAAAAAAGCTTCTCGCGAGATCAATTTGCCTTTTTGATCCAAGCTCAGCACGTGATAACACGAGCGATAATCAATATACGCTTTGATCAACTGCTGTTTTTGCTCTTTAGTAATACAGCCTATATTTGCTGCATCCGTTAATATTCTTACGTTATCTGAATAAACGGTAAGCTGCTCAAACTCATTCGCGTGTTTAAGTACTAAATATTGCGTAATAAACTCAATATCAGCCATACCGCCAATATCTTGTTTTAAATCAAATTGTTCAGTATTTCCTTTCGCTAGATGGTCGCGCATTTTTTCGCGCATTTTTATTACATCGGCTTTTAACACGGTATCATCGCGCTGTTGGCAAAGAATACTTTTACGAATTTGTGAAAAACGCTCTATAAGATCGTCTTGGCCCAAAATTAACCGAGCCCGCACAAGTGCTTGATGTTCCCACGTCCATGCTTGAGTTTGCTGATAGTGATTAAAGCTCTCTAAATTGATAGCAAGTAAACCTGATGCACCTTCAGGGCGTAATCGCGTATCAAGCTCATACAAAATACCCGATGCAGTACGAGTATTAAATAAATGCATTAAGCGCTGAGCGAGTTTTAAATAAAACTGGCGAGAATCTATCGGTTTTTCACCATTGGTTTGGCTTGAGCCATCATGATTATGCACAAACACCAAATCTAAATCTGAGTCGTACCCTACTTCTAAGCCGCCTGTTTTACCATATGCAATAACAGCAAAACCTTTGTTTTCATCATCAGTGCCAGGGGGCATACCAAAACGCTTAACGGTGTTATGCCATGCAATATTAACAGCTTGATCAACAATCGCTTCGGCCAGTACGGTTAAGTGATCGCTTACTTTCATCACATCAAGAACACCGGTTGCATCGGCAGCAGCAATTCGTAATTGATGCGTTTGCTTAAATTGCCTAAGCGACTCCATTTGCAGTTCTAAATCGTCATGCTCTATTCGTAAAAAATACTGTCTTATTTCATCTTTATAAGCGGTTAATGGTGTCGGTTTATAAAGAACAGCCGGGTCTATTAGCTCATCTAGCAATATGGGGTAGCGAGAAATATGCTCGCCTATCCATTTGCTATGACAACACAGTAAAACAAGTTGCTTTAATGCACCTTGGTTTTCGTACAGCAATTCTAAATAAGCAGTACGTGAAATTATCTTATTAAAAATTTGGCAAACCATCGTAAAAGCAGCTGCGCTGGCATTAAAGTCATTTAACTGGCTCAATAAAACAGGCATTAATTTATCAAGGGTTTCACGCCCTCGGTTACCTATGTTGACCTTAGACAGCCTTAATTTAAAATCGTTAAGGGGTGTTTGCCATTCATCTCTAGCCTCTTTTAGAAAGCTCACATCACCATGATCCCAAGCACTAATAAATGCACCTTCACAGGTATCTAGTGGCGCGGTTTCTTCACCAATAACGAGTGCAAACTCGCCGTTAACTTGCTTCATTACCTTTTCAATAGTGATTAAAGTGGCAGAAAAATCAGCTTGTTCTAATAATAAATTTAAGCGCTGCTGGTTCAATTCATCATCGGGGAGTGTTTGCGTTTGCTGATCGTCAAATATTTGTAAGTACTGTTCAACTTTTCGCAAATAAAGGTAATTGCGTTTAAGCTCGCTCGCTTCTTGCTCATCTATAACTTGGTTAAGTGCCAGCTCATTTAATGCTTTAAGTAATGATTGAGTTTGTAAATTAGCCTCTCGCCCACCTCGTACCATTTGCAGGGCTTGCACTATAAATTCAACTTCACGAATACCACCAGCGCCTAGTTTTATATTATTAGTTAAGCGTTTACGGCGAACCTCTTGTGCAATCATTAACTTCATTTTACGCAAAGATTCAATCACCGAAAAATCAATATACCGGCGATAAACAAACGGCTTTAAAAGCTTAATAAATTCATCCCAATATTTGTTAGGCGTGCCAATTAAGCGCCCTTTTAACATCGCGTAGCGTTCCCAGTCGCGACCTTGTTCTTGGTAGTAATCTTCAATGGCATTAAAGCTCATAACCAAAGGGCCACTTTCGCCAAACGGGCGTAGGCGCATATCAACCCTAAATACCTGCCCGTCACCGGTGGCTTGGTTAAGTGATGCAATGAGCTTTTGTGCAACTTTGGTATAAAATACTTGAGCCTCAAGGCTTCTGCGGCCACCTTGGGTTTTTGTACTGCGCGGATATGCAAAAATGAGATCAATATCAGAGGAGTAATTTAGCTCTTGTCCGCCAAGTTTTCCCATACCCAACACCATTAACGGCATTGCTTGGTTTTGCTCATCAAGCGGCTCACCATTTACTTTTGCCACCTGTGCATGCGCCCATTGGTTAGCACTATTTATTAGCATGTCAGCCAGTTGGCTTATGTAATTAATACTATCGGCAATGGGATTGTTACAGCATAAATCTAAAAAGGCGACTTTGAGCCAGTACTTTTCACGATATTGGCGAAGTACTTTATGGCACTGTACTTCATCAATGTCAGCTAAGTTAAGGTTTTTAAAAGGAGAATCTATTACTCTATTTTGTATTTCGTCTTTGCATAATAGCCAAGTATTTAAATCAGGTTGTGATTCTAAACTGCGCCAAGCAAAGTCGCTTAATGCTAATAACCTTACAACTTCACTTTGTTTACTTTGCTGCAGGTATAACTGTTCAAAGCGCATCAAGCCAAGTTTTTGTAATTGAATAGGAAGTTGCTTTACGTTACTCATCAATCCTCTCTTTTATATCATCAATAACCGTACTAGAATGATTAAAACCTAGAAAGGTTAACTTAATTAGGATCACCATGTCATATTTGTCTTTATCTAACACTAGTTTTATTGCGATTGCCATTAGTTTTGCGGTTATTTGCATAACTATTTTTTGTTTACGAGTTGTCACTCAAATCAAAGCAAAACAAGCGCTTAAAGATGAGCTAGCACAACACGACAACTTTGCCATGGGTATTAGTTTTGCATCTGAAATATCAGTTGTTATAGCCACTATGGCTTTCTTATTTGACGAAATAAGCATAAGTACCGCACAGTCAAACCCGTTAAAAGTGTTAATTATTATTATTCTTTTATTCACTTTTATAAAAGTGGGTCATTTAATTCACAGAAAATGGATACTTCACAGGTTTAACGAAGAAGCTGCCATACTAAAACAAAATGTATGTGCTGCATTGGTAGATTCAGGCATGTTAATCGCTAACTGTATTATCGCACTTGGCTTGTACACGTGGACGCACACCCAAGGATTCAGCAACTTACTTATTGCTTGTGTTAGCTTTTTTACGCTTCAGGGAATGTTTGCACTGGATAGTAAAATACGAGAACACCGTTTTGCAAAAGCAAATCAAGGAGCTTCGCTACAAAGTAACTTTAACCTAGAGAATACATCTATTGGTATAAGGTATGCTGGCAAATCAATCGGTTTAGCATTGGCTGTGTATGCTGGTTTATCTAGCGCAGCATTTCAAAACGGTAAAATGGTAGAAAACATATTTACACTCGTTATGCATTGCGGTGTAATGTGGATACTGCTTTACAGCTTAACGTATGTGATAAAAGTTATCTCTTTACCAAATATTGATACGGCTCTTGAAATAGACCATCAAGATAATATTGGGGTAGCATGTATAGAGTTTGCTGTTTTTTGTGCTATAGGCTATTTACTTATTAGCATGTTTTCTCTTTAGACCTTTTTACTAAAATACAGCCATTAAAAGTCTGCATTTAAGTAATAATGGTAATTACTTAAATGCAACAAGGTCCTAGCTCTATGCCACTTGAAATAACGAATTACTTGTTAATTGACATAGACAACGAATTTAGCCGAGCATTTGCCGAATACTATGTAAATAATAATGGTAAAACAAAAGCGAGTACGCTTATTGCCGCAGGCAGTAATACCCGCCAGTTAGTAAAAATGATGTTTGACGAACTTATTAAAGACTATAGTTATTGCGACCTTGAAAACGAAATAAGCGTTTCTGAATTAATTAACTATCTAAAAGAGCATCACGATTTACACGGAGTCCTTTTTAATAGTACCGATTACTTACTAGCAAGCGATAAACAACGCTTTATTTATAACTCGTTACATGAAAAGCGCTTTTTAATAAGCTTTGATGATACAGGCTATACACTAAGCCTAGTTACTGACGAGACGTTAACAGAACCTTCGCAAAATCACCACGATATAGCACACACACCACAAGATTTAATAGACCTTGCAGAGCAACTTAATAAAAATAAATAATTGCGCACAGCTCCCAGCTTACTTACCATAGCAGTATATATTTTTACGCTAAGTAATAAGTGACGCCCTATGCGAGTTCCTCATATTTATCAAACATCGAGTATTGCCCTAAACACCCCTGTAACTTTAGATGACGATGCTGCAGGGCATATTGGCAGAGTGCTGCGCATGAAAGTAGGCGAGCATGTATCTATTTTTAATGGCGAAGGCGGCGAATACCTTAGTGAAATAATTGAGGTAACAAAAAAAACAGTCGTCGTAATGCCATTAGAGCTTAATCCTCATGATGTAGAATCCCCGCTTAAAATTCATTTAGGCCAGTGTGTATCCCGTGGTGATAAAATGGATTTTACAATTCAAAAGTCAGTTGAACTGGGCATTACCGAAATCACCCCTATTTTTAGTCAGCGCTGTGGCGTGAAACTAATGGGCGATCGTCTTGAGAAAAAACACCAACAATGGCAAAAAATTGCAATAGCAGCGGCAGAGCAATCTGGGCGTAATTTTGTGCCAATTATTCATCCTCCTGTAGATTTAAAACAATGGCTTGCACAACAAACCAATGCAATTAAGCTCACTCTTCATCCTCGTGCTGAGCACAGCATTAAAACCATTACGGTACCTAAAGATGGCGTACGCTTTTTAGTCGGCCCAGAAGGTGGCTTTACCGACGATGAAATGGCACTAACTAAACAACTAGAATTTGTGGATATTCGCTTAGGCCCGCGCGTTTTACGAACGGAAACAGCCGCTTTAACGGTCTTAAGTGCATTACAACTTCAATTTGGCGATTTAGCTAATTGAAATAACTAAAAGCACCCTCATATAAACAGTAACATTTATAGTAAGGCACAGCGCATGGCAATTAAGTTAGGTATTATTTCAGATCCTATTAGTGGATTTAACATCAAAAAAGACACCGGTTTTGCAATGATGATGCAAGCGCAAGAACGCGGCTACGAAATTTATTATATGGAGATGGATGATTTATCTCTTCGTAAAGGTAAGTCGTACGCTACAGCGTCTAAAGCGCAAGTGTTTAATAATGCAGAAAAATGGTACGAGCTTGAAGAAAAAGCCACTATAGCCCTTGCCGACCTTGATGTTATTTTAATGCGAAAAGATCCTCCTTTTGATACCGAATACATTTACGCGACGTATATTTTAGAGCGTGCAGAACAAGAAGGTACGTTAATAATTAACAAGCCACAAAGCCTTCGCGATGCTAACGAAAAGCTATTTACAGCATGGTTTAGCGAACATACGCCAGACACACTTGTTACACGTAGCCAAAAACAAATTCGTGAGTTTTTAGCGCAGCATAAAGACATTATTTTAAAACCCCTTGATGGCATGGGTGGCGCATCTATTTTCCGCCTTAGAGAAGACGATGCCAACATTGGTGTAATTTGTGAAACGCTAACAGAGCACGGCAGCCGCTTTGCTATGGTGCAAAATTACATCCCAGAGATCAAACAAGGCGACAAGCGCGTATTGGTTATTGATGGTGAGGTTATTCCGTATTGTTTAGCGCGAATTCCACAAAATGGTGAAACACGCGGTAATTTAGCTGTTGGCGGTCGAGGCGAAGCGCGTCCACTTAGCGAGTCAGATTTAAAAATAGCGCAAGCGGTTGCACCAACGCTTAAAGAAAAAGGCTTAATATTTGTAGGTTTAGATATTATTGGCGATAAATTAACTGAAATTAACGTAACTGCACCAACGTGCGTACGCGAAATTGAAGCTGCTTATGATATTTCTATTACAGGTATTTTGTTTGATGCCATTGAAAGAAAGCTAGATAAATAAGTATCTACCTATCGTTATTAAAAGCACTTTCGTGTCATAAATTTTAATATAGTTGTTAACTATTAATTTTTAAACTGTATGAAAGTGCTTTTTTAGTTTTAAAAACAAAGGTATGTGCCATACTCAAAGTTCATTAACTAAAAAGGGTGAAATCTATGCAGTCATTAGAAAATCATTTTTTAATCGCGATGCCGTCGATGCAAGACCCTTTTTTTAAACGTGCTGTTACCTATATTTGTGAGCACAATGAAGATGGGGCTATGGGCTTGGTAATAAACCAACCTATTGATGTTACTGTTGGCGAACTTTTAGATAAAATAGAAATTGATAACGACAAAACTCAAAACGCAGCAAAAGTAAGTGTGTTTGCAGGCGGACCCGTTAAAACTGACCGTGGTTTTGTTTTGCACTCTCCCCAATCAGGTTATTCAGCAAGCCAAAAACTCAGTAGCGATATTATGATCACTACCTCAAAAGACGTTTTAGCAAGCTTAACTACCGCACAAGCACCTGAACAATTTATTATTACATTGGGTTATTCAGGATGGGAGCAAGGACAACTCGAACAAGAGTTACTTGATAACAGTTGGTTGATCATAGAAGCCGATCCGAAGATCATTTTTGACACCCCCGTTGAAAAACGATGGGAAAAAGCAGTTTCAATGTTGGGCTTTGATATTAGCCAACTCAGCCCTGAAGCTGGTCACGCATAATAGTAATTTAACCCTTAGCAAACTTAAACAAGATACACATGACAAAAAAATCGCTTAAGCCGCAAGGCGAACGCACTGTAATGGGCTTTGACTTTGGCACCAAAAGTATTGGTATTGCTATTGGGCAAGAGCTAACAGGCAGCGCGTCTAGCCTTAAAGCTGTAAAAGCACAAGATGGCATTCCTAACTGGGACCATATTGCTGTACAAGTAACCGAATGGCAGCCTGACTTAATGGTTGTTGGCTTACCACTAAATATGGATGGAACGTCACAAGAGGTTACCTTTAAAGCAAAAAAGTTTGCCAACAGATTACATAATCATTATGGCATTCCAGTGCAAACACAAGACGAGCGTTTAACGACTGCGGATGCTAAAGCGCGACTTTTTGAAAGTGGTGGCTATAAAAACTTAGGCAAAGGTAACGTAGATAATATGTCTGCGGTTATTATTTTAGAAAGTTTTTTTGAGTCTAGTTACGGTGAATAAACAGATTATATAAATAACCTGTTATATAAATAAAAAGCGCCAATTGGCGCTTTTTTTATATTAAGTATTTATATTTATTACTTTTTAAATTATTGATCGCTATTTTTATCGTCAAGGCCATCAATAGTAACGCCTTGTAAAAAGCCCGCACCTTGCTGCTCGTTATTGCGCAGTTTAATCATTAAACGTAAATCATTTGGCGAATCAGCATGATGCAGTGCATCAGCGTAATTAATTCGCTGCTGTCTATACAGCTCAAATAATGCTTGGTCAAAGGTTTGCATGCCCATTTCTTTCGATTTAGCCATTGCCTCTTTAATACCACCAATATCACCGTTTTTAATCAGTTCAGCAACCATTGGTGAGTTAAGCAATATTTCAATAGCTGCAACACGGCTTTCACCATCAGCAGTCGGTACTAATTGCTGGGCCACAATTGCACGTAAGTTAAGTGCTAAATCGTACTTAAGCTTATCGTGTTTTTCTTTTGGAACTAAATGCATAATACGGTCAATCGCTTGGTTAGCATTATTAGCATGCAGTGTTGCAACACACAGGTGCCCAGTTTCGGCAAAGCTTAGTGCGTATTCCATAGTTTCTTGAGAGCGAATTTCACCAATCAAAATTACATCGGGAGCTTGGCGTAATGAGCTTTTAAGTGCTGACTCAAAGCTTTCGGTATCAAGCCCTACTTCGCGTTGAGTAATAATACTTTTGCGATGCTCATGAACAAATTCAATCGGATCTTCAATAGTCAGTATATGACCACGTTGATGTCGGTTACGGTAACCAATAAGTGCGGCTAGCGAGGTTGATTTACCCGTGCCAGTACCACCGACGAACAAAACAAGGCCACGCTTAGACATAATTACATCGGTAAGAATAGAAGGAAGACCTAGCTCACTCACATCAGGTATTTGCGTAACAATGCGGCGAATAACCATACCTGCTTTATCGCGTTGCCAAAAAGCAGAAATACGAAAACGCCCTTCGTCGGTGGCAATCGCAAAGTTACATTCTTTCGTTGTATGAAACTCTGCTTTTTGCTTTTCGCTCATTGCAGATTCTACTAACTCAAGCGATTGCTCATCAGTAAGCCTATCGTCACTTAGGGCTGTTAGCTCACCGTTTATTTTTGCGCTTACAGGTAGCTGACTCGATACAAATAAGTCAGAACCTTTTTTCTCAATCATGATGAGTAAAAAGTCGTTTAAAGATAAAGTCATAATAGTTTCTTACCCGCCAAATTGTGTTTTGTCTTGTGCTTTTTCTTTCGCTGCCGCATTTGTAACAATGCCGTGATTAACTAAATTAGTTAAACATTGATCCATTGTTTGCATGCCCACAGACGCACCGGTTTGAATAGACGAGTACATTTGTGCAATTTTGTCTTCACGAATTAAGTTACGAATAGCAGGTACTGCAATCATAATTTCGTGTGCTGCAACTCGCCCGCCACCAATCTTTTTAAGCAGTGTTTGCGAAATAACAGCACGCAAAGATTCAGATAACATTGAACGTACCATTGATTTTTCTTCACCTGGGAATACATCGATAATACGGTCAATGGTTTTTGGTGCAGATGTTGTATGCAACGTGCCAAACACTAAGTGACCCGTTTCAGCAGCGGTCATTGCAAGACGAATTGTTTCTAAATCACGTAACTCACCGACCAATATTACATCTGGATCTTCACGCAATGCACTACGTAGCGCGTTTGAAAAGCTATGAGTATCGCGATGTACCTCACGTTGATTAATAAGGCTTAATTTATTATCGTGAACAAACTCGATTGGATCTTCTATTGTTAGAATATGGTGATGTTTATTTTGATTTATATAATCGACCATAGCGGCAAGTGTTGTCGATTTACCAGAGCCCGTTGGGCCCGTCACTAACACGAGTCCACGTGGGGTATCGGAGATTGTTTTAAAAATATCTGGCGCACCTAAATCATCAAGCGTTAACACTTCACTTGGTATGGTACGAAATACCGCAGCAGGCCCGCGATTAGAGTTAAACGCATTCACACGAAAACGTGCTAAATTAGGCACTTCAAACGAAAAATCCACTTCGAGATTTTGTTCATAGTCCTTGCGTTGATTATCGTTCATAATATCGTAAACCAGACTGTTTACGTCTTTGTCTGCAAGGGCTGGTATATTAATGCGGCGAACATCACCGTCTACGCGTATCATAGGTGAAACACCCGACGATAAATGTAAATCGGATGCTTTGTGTTGCACACTAAACGCTAATAATTCGGTAATATCCATTTATGACTCCACAACTAACTGATAAATATATGGTTACAATAGCAGAACGACTCACATCCGCCTACGCTAGAATTGCAGACGCGGCAAAAATTGCACAACGAAACACTAACGAAGTCACTCTACTGGCAGTGTCTAAAACTAAACCAAGCGAAGATGTTATTGCAGCTTATGAGCATGGTCAGCGCGAATTTGGTGAATCTTATGTTCAAGAGGCTATAGATAAAATAGCTCAACTACAGTCATATAGCGACATCATTTGGCATTTCATTGGCCCTATTCAATCTAATAAAAGTGCTTTAGTGGCTGCCAACTTTGATTGGGTGCAAAGTGTTGATCGCATAAAAATAGCGAAACGATTAGATTCCCAGCGCCCAGACGATAAACAGCCTCTTAATATACTTATTCAAGTAAATATAAGTAATGAAGAAGCGAAGTCGGGTTGCCACCGCGATGAAATAGATGAACTTGCCGATTTTATTAACCAATGTGAGCACTTAACACTTCGAGGTTTAATGGCGATTCCCGCTAAAAGCGACAAACTGGATACGCAAATTCAATCTTTTGAGCAATTACAAACTTGCTTTGATAAACTAAAGACCCAATATCCTCAAGTAGATACTTTGTCGATGGGTATGAGTAACGATGTTGAAGCTGCCATTAGTGCAGGCTCAACCATGGTAAGGATCGGCACAGACATTTTTGGAACACGAACTTAAAAGGTGATAACAGATTTATGTCAGATAAAAAAATCGCATTTATAGGCACAGGTAATATGAGCTACGCCATTATTGGTGGCATGGTAAAAAACGGTTTTAACGCAAGTAACATTATTGCGACTAACCGCAACCAAGAAAAGCTTGAAAAGGTAGCCTTTGATTTCAAGGTGCAAACCACCAGTGACAATAACGAAGCCCTGCGCGATGCTGATGTAATTGTTTTGTCTGTTAAACCACAAATGATGGGCGATTTATGTAAATCGTTTCAAGAGTCGGGCGTAGATTTTAGCGATAAACTGTTTATTTCTGTTGCTGCTGGCTTAACTGTAAAACGTTTACGTGAAATGCTAGGTCAAGACGTTAAAATGGTACGTTGTATGCCAAATACACCGTCTTTATTAGGCCGTGGTGTATCAGGTTTATATGGCGCGGGCGAAACACAAAGCGAACACGAGTTTGTACAACAAGTTTTTGAATGCACGGGCATTGTTGTATGGGTCGAAAAAGAATCACAAATTAACGATATTATTGCTGTGACTGGCTCATCGCCGGCTTACTTTTTCTTATTTATGGAAGCCATAGAAGAAAAAGCTAAAGCGCTGGGCTTTAATGATGAAGACGCTCGTCGTTTAGTACAGCAAACAGCCCTTGGCGCCGCCGAAATGGCACTTAGCCAGCCTGATATTACTATTTCGCAACTACGTTCAAACGTAACATCTAAAGGCGGTACTACTCACGCAGCTGTTGAGCACTTAAAAGATGAAGGCTTAACTAAAACCGTTGGCGATGCAATGGATGCGTGTATTGCGCGTGCAGAGCAAATGGAAAAAGAACTTTAAAACCACTTTTTTATTGAAGGTTACACTATGAATGCCATGCAATTTTTAATCAGTACCCTGTTTGATTTGTTTTTAATGGTGGTATTACTGCGCTTTTGGCTGCAGTGGGCAAAAGCCGACTTTTATAATCCAATGAGCCAGTTTGTGGTTAAAGCCACTTCGTTTGCGGTAAAACCACTGCGTAAAATCATTCCGGGATTTGGCGGACTTGATTTAGCATCTCTGTTGCTGGCATTTATAGTGGCTGTAGCCAAAATTAGTACTTTAATGCTTGTTATATATAATGCGTGGGCAATACAGCCTGTAATTATACAAGCACTTATAACGGTACTAAAAGAAGGCCTTAACTTAGTTTTTTGGGTACTTATTATTCGCGCTATTTTAAGCTGGGTTAGCCAAGGTTATAACCCTATAGAAGCGGTTTTCCATCAGCTTACTGAACCAATGCTAAAACCAATTCGTAAAATATTGCCATCAATGGGTGGCTTAGATTTATCAGTTTTAGTACTTATTATTGGTATTCAGTTTTTGCAAATGCTGCTTATGGATTTTTTAGTCTAATATGGATTTTTTAATTAGAGGCCCAAAGGCCTCTTTTTTATATGTTTTGAGGAATACATAATGAACCGTTTAATTAAGTTTTGTTTTATTGCTTGTTTAGCATTTGTATTTAACGCGCAAAGCGAAGAAATGCAAGGCGCACAATATAAAGAGCTTGGCCCTTGGCAAGTGCATTACATCGCCTTTCCTTCTACTTTTATTCAGCCAAAAATAGCAAAAGCGTATGGCCTTGAGCGAAGCGGATACAAAGGCATTGTGAATATTTCTATTTTAAAAAATGATGCCGAAAACACAGCCCAAACAGCAAAGCTGACTGGCACAGCTAAAAACCTACTTGGCAACAAACAAACGCTTACTTTTAAAGAAGTAAAAGAAGGTGATTCAATTTATTACCTTGCCCAAGTTGATTATACCAACGAAGAGATTTTACGCTTTGAGATTGAAATACAACAAAGTAATCAATTTCAAAAATTACAGTTTCAGCAAAAATTTTACGTAGATTAATAACATGACCAAAACTTTAGTACTTGCTACAGGTAACCCTGGCAAAGTAAATGAGCTAGCTAACATGCTAAGCCCTCTGAATATTAATGTAGTTCCACAGAGCGATTTTAACGTAGGTGAAGTTGCCGAAACCGGCACTACCTTTGTTGAAAATGCCATTATTAAAGCGCGTCATGCCGCTAAAATTACTGGCATGCCTGCTATTGCCGATGACTCAGGTTTAGAAGTTGATGGCCTAAATGGCGCACCCGGTGTTTACTCTGCCCGTTTTGCAGGCCCAGGTGCCAGCGATCAAGATAACATTGATAAGTTACTCGTAGACTTGGGTAATAACCCTATCCGTAGTGCTCGTTTTTGGTGTGTACTGGTATTAATGCGCCACGCAGATGACCCTACCCCCCTTATTTGCAGTGCAAGCTGGGAAGGCGAAATTACGCTCACTCAAAATGGCAACGGTGGCTTTGGTTACGACCCTGTATTTTTTGTACCAGAGAAAAATTGTACCAGTGCTGAGCTTACAAAAGAGCAAAAAAATGCAGTGAGTCATCGCGGCCAAGCACTACAAAAACTATTGCTAGAGCTACAGCAAAAAGGCGGCCTGTGAACCTTCCACCACTGAGCTTATATGTGCACGTACCTTGGTGCGTGCAAAAATGCCCGTACTGCGATTTTAATAGCCACGGGCAAAAAGGTGAAATACCTGAAGCTGAATATGTTCAGCATTTAATTGATGATTTAAAAGCAGATTTGCACTTAGTGCAAGGACGTAGAATTCACAGTATCTTTATTGGTGGCGGTACTCCGAGCTTATTAACTGGTGCGGCTTATACTCGTTTATTAAATGAAGTCGACAACCTAATTGGTCTTGAAGAACACTGCGAAATTACCCTTGAAGCCAACCCAGGCACAGTAGAAACAGGTCGCTTTAAAGATTACGTAAAAGCAGGCATTAACCGTATTTCTATCGGTGTGCAAAGCATGCAAAACGACAAGCTAAAAGCACTGGGGCGGATTCATGGCAGTGACGAGGCTAATTATGCTGCGCAGCAAGCTAAAGAAGCCGGTTTAAATAGCTTTAACCTTGATTTAATGCACGGCTTACCAGGGCAAACACTTGACGATGCACTGAGCGATTTAAAGCAAATAATAGCGCTCGATCCTCCTCATATATCGTGGTATCAACTAACTATTGAACCCAATACTCAATTTGCTTCAAAACCACCTACCTTGCCACAAGATGAAACACTGTGGGACATACAAGAACAAGGGGTCGAGTTACTCGCGCAAGCAGGTTACATACAATACGAAATATCAGGCTATGCAAAACCGGGCTATCAGTGCCAACATAACTTGAATTATTGGCGTTTTGGCGATTATCTCGGTATTGGCTGCGGCGCGCATGGTAAGGTTACTGATGCAAATACAGGGCTTATTACGCGTACTGAAAAGGTTAAACACCCACGCGGCTATATGGATTTAATCAAACCGTATATGTACAAAAGCTGGCATGTAGAGCAAGACGATTTAGCGTTTGAATTTTTTATGAATCGCTTTCGCCTTGTTGAGCCTTGCCCAATTAATGATTTTAATAAACTAACAACACTGCCACTGCAAAGTCAGCAAAGCGCATTAAACCAAGCAATTAATAAAGGTTTATTGACTCAAACAGACAGCCATTGGCAGGTAAGCTTAAAAGGTCATCGCTTTTTAAATGACCTGCTAGAATTATTTGTGTAGCGCCCAGCGCTACACAAAAAATAAATATAAAACACCCTAATGGGTTTCTAACAACAAAAGGGAAAACAATGCGTAAACTTACTTTTATTGCGGCCGCAGTAAGCGTTGCACTACTTGCTGGTTGCCAGCAAACAACACAACAAGCGACTTCAGCTCCTATTGCACAAGCAGTTCAATCACAACAAAGTGAAATAGACAAAGCCAATGCATTTTTTGAAGATACATTTAACCGCGACGTAATGAGCAGTCCTGTATATCAAACATACATGGGTATTAAGCAAGATTACGATAAGTGGGATGATGGCAGCGAAGAAAGACAGCTTAAAGATTTAGCGCAAACAAAAGCTGACCTAGTTGCACTAAAAGCAATCAGCCGTGATTTATTAGATGATGCAACAAAAGTTAGCTACGACTTAAAAAAACAAGATCTTGAAAGCTCAATTGCTGACTTTAAATGGCGTTACCATAACTACCCTGTGAACCAAATGTTTGGTACGCATTCTATGATCCCTGCGTTTTTAATTAATCAGCACTCAATTAGCAATGTAAAAGAAGCTAAAGACTACATTTCACGTTTAAATGGTGTAACTGGTGTTATTGATCAGCTTATCGTTGATTTAACTGTACGTGCAGAAAAAGGCATCATAGCCCCTAAATTTGTATTCCCGCATGTTATTGATTCAAGCAAAAACATTATTCACGGTGCACCGTTTGAAAAAGGCGATGATTCTACATTGCTTGCTGACTTTAAACGTAAAGTAACAGCGCTTGAAATTAGCCAAGACGAAAAAGACTCGTTAATCAGCGATGCATCAGATGCATTAAAATCAGCTGTTAAACCATCTTACTCTAAGTTAATTAATTACCTTGCACAGCTTGAAAAACGCGCAGATGATCGCGATGGCGCATGGAAATTACCTGATGGCGAAGCGTTTTATAACAACGCACTTAAGCGCACAACTACAACAGATTTAACTGCTAAAGAAATCCATGCAATTGGCCTATCTGAAGTGGCACGTATTCATGATGAAATGCGTGAAATTAAAGACAAAGTTGGCTTTAAAGGCGACTTAAAAGCGTTTATGCAGTTTATGAAAACTGACAAGCAATTTTACTACCCTAATGATGCACAAGGTAAACAACGCTACCTTGATGAAGCCACTGGGCTTATTGATACAATGAAAACGCGTTTAGATGAGTTATTCATTGTTAAACCAAAAGCAGGTTTAAAAGTAAAAGCGGTTGAAGCATTCCGTGAAAAAGCAGCAGGTAAAGCATTTTACCAACAGCCAGCTCCAGATGGGTCACGCCCAGGTGTTTACTACGCTAACCTTTACGATATGGAAGCAATGCCAACGTATCAAATGGAAGCGCTGGCATACCACGAAGGTATTCCGGGACACCACATGCAAATAGCTATTTCGCAAGAACTAGAAGGTATTCCTAAGTTCCGTAAGTTTGGTGGCTACACAGCGTATATTGAAGGCTGGGGTTTATACTCAGAGTTCATTCCTAAAGAAATGGGCATGTACTCAGACCCTTACTCAGATTTTGGTCGTCTTTCAATGGAATTATGGCGCGCATGTCGCTTAGTTGTTGATACGGGGATTCACGCAATGAAGTGGACTCGCCAAGAAGGTATTGATTACTACGTAAATAACACGCCTAATGCAACATCTGACGGTGTTAAAATGGTTGAGCGTCACATTGTAATGCCTTCACAAGCAACAGCTTATAAAGTGGGTATGCTTAAGATTTTAGAGCTTCGTGAAGAAGCTAAAAAGCAACTTGGTGATAAATTTGATATTCGCCAGTTCCACGACGTAGTGCTTAAAAATGGTCCTGTACCACTTAATGTACTAGAAAACTTTGTTAATGAATGGGTAGCAAGCAAAAAGGCTTAAAACCAATTTAAACAATTGCTTTAAATATGAAAAGGTCGCATTTGCGACCTTTTTTGTTTTATAGTAGTAAAAAAGATTTTGGAAATAATAATGGATTTAAGCATACAACTACTTAATGCGCGTATTTCAAAGCAGCAGTTAAATGAGCTCGATAACGACTTTAGGCAGTTAAGCCCTGCCCAGCAAACTTTGCAGCTTAACCATTTATATGACAGCGCCCAACGGTTGAGTGTTAAGTATGACTTTATGCAAAACATAGCAATCCGTATATTAAGTACTAATACAGCACCTTCTCTATTTATTAACCAACTCACTAATATTGACGCATTGAGCTTTTTCACCCCAGCGCTGAGAGTAAATAAAGGCTTTTTAGTACAAGATACTCAAGGAAATAATGTACTGCACAATGTGTTTAAGCATGCCGATGCTACAAAGCTGCCATTTAACTATGTACGCTCTTTAATGTTGTTTGAATCAAATGATGACTTAGTTAAAGCGTTGGCGCAGCCCAACTCTCACGGATTAACACCAGTTGCCTGCTACATTGCCTATGCAAATAAATCGAGCACACCGGTAAAGCATGAATTCTCAGCTTTGTTAGCATTAATGGAAATAGAGCAAAAACAAAATCCTAACGCAAAACAGCAGCTTGCCAACGTACTAAAAGGGCAAAAAGTTAACGAGACCACAATTTTACTGAGCGCCGCTTACTTGCAACGCTCAACGGCGCAAGTTGCTCACTTAATCAAGGCGCTTTAATTCACTCACAACTTCTGTACGCACAATGTCTATGGCATGTGTAATAGATTGCGCAGCACTTTCGTGATCAACCATATTTGGCCAATTTGTTTGCCAGACCTTTTGTAAGTCTTTTGTTTTTAAATGTACTTTATCAACGGCTAAGTAGCTTAAGTCATGAATTAAGTTAACTTTAACCCAGCCTTTTCTAGGGCTGCCATCTATTTTGTTATTATCGTAATGTGCGGCAAATACAATAAGCTCAAGCTCGGCTAGTTCTTGTAATATTTGAAAGCTAGCAATGCGTGTATTGTTGTTCTCTTCACTTGCCTCCATTCGCCATGCATTATAACTAAAGCCAATAAACGCAAACACCACGCTCGCTATAGCAGTAAAAAAATACGAACGGGGCGCCAGTACAAACTGACCATATTTAGACTCTGACATATTATTTCCTAGGGCCTGTTTATCTTTCGAGGTTAAATTTACAGCAGTATGTTTGGTATTTAGTCAAGGCAGAGCCTATGCAGTGTGGTTATTCCCCATTAATAGGCGATAACGTGGAATAAATGCCAAACATGCGCTGCCCGAAGGGTTCTGCCTAGGGGCAATTTACTCTTTGTTGCCTACATGGATGTAGGTAAGGGGCGTGAGCAGGACGCGGAAGCTTTGCTCGGTTTTTACTTAGCCCGCTAGGTTACAAACCTCACGCCGCGATTAAATCGGCCCCTAGATTGAACAAATTTTAATCCTGAAAGGTCAACAGGCCCTAGTCATTTAAATAATATTCAACACTGGTTACCACTCTTATATTTTTTATTTGCGGTGTGTTTGAATCTCGATTACTGATACTAAATTGCCCTTGGCGAGCTGTTTTTATTTTGCCTAATTTTGAATTAGAGTCTTTAGCAAATTTATTAGCGACTTCACGCGCTTTTTCAGTTGCTTCTTGCACCATCGCAGGTTTTACATCATTGAGGCCAGTAAAAATATATTCAACTTTTGTTTCGTAGCTGTCCTGCACTATTGCGATATCTTGTTTAGCAAGTTGGCTCACTTTGCTCAGCGCGTTTTGCACTTTATCTGGCGCATCAGAATAAACAATAATATTTGAGCGCACTATGTACCTAAATTGCTGATTTTCATTACTGTATTCACGTGCTTGCTTATCAATAACTGACTGGCTGCCTATTGTTATTTCATCGTCGTCAAAACCATGCAGTTTTAAAAAAGCAGTTACAGCATCATTTTTTTTCTCAACTCGGCTGACTAATTTTTCAAGATTATTGTCGGCATCACTAAATTGCAGAGGCCAAATTACCGTATCGGCTATAACTTCTCGCTCGGCCAATCCCTTAACCTGCACAGTACGTTCCATCTCTTTTACACTGAGAGCTGTGCTCTTTAAAATAAACCCTAAGCTAATTAAGCCTATACTTAAACAAATAGCCGCTATAACAATGTAAAAACCGGGGGTTTTATTCACAATAATCTCCTTGATTGATATCAATAATAAGCATCTAGACGCTCGAAATAACACAGTAAACAGGGTACATTGAGACTATAAATAACGCAAAATTTAATCAGCCTAGGAAAAACCATGAGCCTTAAGCGCATTACCCAGTTTTTTAACCCAAGCTCAGTGGCCGTTATTGGTGCCTCTAATATATCAACTCGTGCTGGTTTTGTGGTTATGCGCAACTTACTTCAAGGCGGTTTTAAAGGGCCGATAATGCCCGTTACTCCAAGCCATAGCGCAGTACATGGCGTACTTGCTTACCCCTCTATTGCTGACTTACCAAAAGTACCCGACCTTGCTGTTATTTGTACTAACAAAAATACCTTAATTGATATTATTGAGCAGCTTGGAGAGCTTGGCTGTAAAACCGCTATTGTTATTGCCGATGGGCTGTCTGGAGAGCAAAAAAGCGCACTTAAAGCATGCGCTCAAGCCAAACAGGTTACTTTGCTTGGACCCAATTGTTTGGGCTTGCTGATCCCTCATATTGGTTTAAATGCGAGCTTTTCACATACAGTAGCAAGCCCAGGTAAAATTGCATTTGTATCGCAATCAGCAGCAGTATGCTCAACCATTTTAGATTGGGCTAAAAACAAAGAAATTGGCTTTTCATATTTTGTATCGGTAGGTGATTGCCTTGATATAAACTTTAATGAACTACTCGACTTTTTAGGTCGTGATGCTAAAACCAAAGCTATTTTACTCTACATTGATAACATTGAAGATATTCGTGGCTTTATATCAGCAGCAAGAGCTGCGGCCTTTAGTAAACCTGTAATTGCAATTAAAACAGGTAAAACAAGTGCAGGCGCACTTGCAGCCGAAATTCACACCGGCGGAAAGCAAAGCTCTGATGCTGTTTACGATGCGTTATTTCAACGAGCGGGTATGCTGCGCGTAAATGATTTACGAGAGCTATTTGCAGCAACACAAACACTCGCCATGCATCCAAAATTATTAAAAGTAGAGCAACTGACAATTTTAACTAATGGTGGCGGCCCCGGTGTTATGGCCGTTGATGAGCTAATTCAAAGCTCCGGTAAATTAGCCGAGTTGAGCGCTGAAACCCGAAATGCGCTAAATAAAGTAATTCCGCAATCAGAAACCACCTCAAACCCTGTGGATATTTTTGGCGACTCAGCACCTGCGCGTTATAAGCAAGCATTAGAAATTTTACTGCACGCAAAAGAAGTTAAAAACTTACTGATTATCCATACTCCCTCAGCGCTTGCGCCCAGCGAAGACTACGCCAACATTATTGTAGAAACCTTACAAACATTACCCAAAATGGCACGCCCTTACGTTATAACTAATTTTATGGGTGAAGACGCATCTTACGCCGCCAGAAAAGTGTGCTCAAACAACGCAATACCAACTTATAGAACACCAGAGGGTGCTGTTGGCGCGTTTATGCACTTGGTAACGTATCGCCGTAACCAAAAGCATTTAACGCAAACACCTGAGTCGAATACAGATGACGCAAAAATAAATAAAGTAGCAGCTAAAGCGCTTATTAATGAGTTTTTAGATGACGGACAAAGCTACTTACCTACCCATCAGGCAAGCCAAGTATTAAATCACTATGGTATTACATGCATTCAAACTGAGGTGGCTTACACCCCAACAGAAGCCAGAGAGCAAGCCATAGAACTTGGTTTTCCGGTCGCGTTAAAACTTATTAGCCCAAGTATTGCTTCAAAGTCTGAAGTAGGTGGTGTGGTGCTTAACTTAAACGATGCCAACGAGGTTGAACAAACCGCTTTTGCAATGCTTATCCGTATTAAAAACACTTATCCAGATGCTATTATTGAAGGGTTTTCATTACAAAAAATGGCGCCGCGAGCAGGCGCAAATGAGCTGCGAATTGCGATTAAAACCGAGCCTAATTTTGGTCCTGTTATATTATTAGGTGAAGCAGGAACCGGCCTTGAATATGCGCAAGCCGCTGTTGCTCTGCCTCCACTAAATATGAACTTAGCAAAGTATTTAATTGCCGCAGCGCACGATAAAGGCGTACTAAAGGAGCGCATATTACCCGAAAAAGTTGATAAGTATCGTTTATGTGCACTGCTAACGCGTATTTCTCAGTTAGTTATTGATCAACCTGACATAAGCTCAATGGAACTTAATCCTATACTTGCCAGTAATGGACAGTTTTTAGTGCTCGATGCCACCATGACACTTAGCCGTTATCAAACTCAGAGCAATCGTAAGCGCTTATCTATTCGTCCCTACCCTATTGAACTTGTTGAAGTGGTAACACTTAAAAACAACACCCAAGCTACGCTCAGACCAATAAAGCCAGAAGATGAACAAGCTCATAAAGCATTTGACGAGTCACTTAATAAAGAAGACAGATATAAACGCTTTTTTGGCGAACTACCACAATTTAACCACGATCAACTCGCGAAAATGACGCAAATTGATTACGACCGTGAAATGGCGTTTATTGTTTGCCAACGCTTTGAAGGTACAACTCGCACATTAGGTGTGTCTCGCGTCATTATGGACCCCGATAACCTGCATGCTGAGTTTGCCATTGTAGTACGCTCAGATTGCCAAGGTTTAGGGCTTGGTCGCATACTAATGAGTGCAGCAATTAACCACTGTAAACGTCAAGGTGTGGAATCGATTGAAGGCATAACCTTACCAGAGAATACAGGGATGATTGAGCTTGCCCGTAAGTTAGGTTTTAAAATTAGTCGCGACTTTGAAGAAGGCAGTATTAACATGGTACTTAAACTTAAATAATGAATGAACCACACACTTTAAGACAAAAAATGGCTTGCCTGTTTGAAGGCACAGGCCAGTACCATCGAGCGGGACATATTCTTGATATTGCACTCATTAGCTTAATAATGATCAACGTTGTAGCCATTGTTATTGAATCAATCCCAAGTGTGGCAGAGCAGTATTACAACGAATTCTTAGTTTTAGAAATTGTCTCGGTCGCTATTTTTGCTATTGAGTACTTAGCCAGGCTTTGGGCTTGCGTAGATAAAACACAATATGCAGCAATGGAAGGGTCTCATACCAAACGTCGGCTTAGCTATTTTCTCTCTCCTTTGGCAATTGTTGATTTAATTGCGATTTTACCAAGCTTAATGATGTTTTTATTTCCTCTCGATTTACGTTTTTTACGCGTGCTCCGACTATTAAGGGTATTTAAACTCACTCGCTACTCACGCGCCATGCAGCTACTTTTAAAAGCCTTTAACGATGAAGGTAGTTCATTAATGGCTGCTTTTTTTATTATGGCCGTCGTGCTTATTTTAGCTTCATGCGGAATTTACTTAATTGAGCACGACATACAACCCGATAAATTTGGCTCTATTCCTGCGGCTATGTGGTGGGCAATGGCAACACTAACAACCGTTGGTTATGGCGATGTAGTACCTATAACGCCATTGGGTAAGTTTTTCGGCGGGGTTATTACACTACTGAGCATGGGAATGGTTGCAATACCTACCGGTTTACTGGCGTCTAGTTTTTCAGAACAAATACGTAAACGCCGCCAATTTTTTGAAGATGCCGTACATGAACAAATTCAAGATGGCACCCTTAATAATACTCAACAAGAACACCTAGAAGAACTACGCTATAAATTAGGCTTGAGTAAACTAGAAGCTAATAAGGCCATTAAAACGCAGTTGAATGAGCATAATAGCCATTTGTTTTGCAGGCACTGCGGTAAAAGGCCTTAAATAAGTACTGCTATTATTAATTAAATATATCACTCCAATTGCGATTAATAAGCGGTAGTACTTCGGTATTAGGTACCGGTTTACTAAATAAGTACCCTTGAAAATGCATGCATCCTCGCGCCTTTAAAAAGGCGAGTTGGTGCGAGCTTTCTACGCCTTCAGCTACACATTCTTTACCTAAACTATCTGCAAGCGCGAGTATTGATTGAATAATAGCTTCATCGTCAGAATCTATGCCTATGTCTTGTACAAAGCTTCTATCTATTTTTAATACATCAATAGGAAAACGCTTTAAATAAGTAAGCGATGCGTAACCCGTACCAAAATCATCCATGTACAATCTACAGCCCAACTTTTTAAGTTGTTCCATGCTGTGTAGCGCTTCTTTTGAATCACGCATTAATATTGATTCGGTTATTTCAAAAACAATTGCCTCAGACGACACTCCTGAATTACTTAACGCTTTTTTAATTTCAGGAACAAGATCTTTAAACTCAAAATCAAGAGCCGATAAATTAATAGATAAATACAGGCTAGGTGAGGCTTTTCGCCACTCTTTTAGCTCTAATAAAGCGCGCGCAAAAGTCTGCAGCATAATTTTTGTAATTAGGCCTATACCTTCTGCTGCCACCGAAAACTCTTGAGTTTGCACAAGCTTATTTTCAGGCCAACGCAGCAGTACTTCAAAGCCTTCTGTTTTTTGACTTTCAGCGTTAATGATAGGCTGGTAGTAATTACAAAATTCTTCTTCTTGATACGCTTTAGTTAGCTGAGACTCAAGATGCAACGCTCTTTGAACATGCTGATTCATCTCTTGCTTATAAAACTGATAACGGCCCTCTAAAGAGTCTTTTGCATGATATAACGCTATGCTCGCAGCTTTTAAAAGCGCAGAGCCTTGCTGTGCATCATCTGGTGA
Source organism: Pseudoalteromonas sp. SWYJ118 (assembly GCF_015864505.1). Taxonomy (NCBI): domain Bacteria; kingdom Pseudomonadati; phylum Pseudomonadota; class Gammaproteobacteria; order Alteromonadales; family Pseudoalteromonadaceae; genus Pseudoalteromonas; species Pseudoalteromonas sp. SWYJ118. Next base: position 76,676 of record NZ_JADYXC010000018.1, read on the forward strand.
TATAGACACACCAATACTTAAATTAACGTTTACAACTTGGCCATTAATCGTAATATTTTGATTCACACAATCCATCAACTTAGTGCATATAATGAGTACTTGTTCGATTTGCTGAATATCTTCCACCAGTACTACAAATTCATCGCCACCAAATCGAGCAACACTATCAGATGGACGCAAGGAGCATTTTAAACGCTCAGCGACTTCTTTAATTAGCTCATCAGCAACTGCATGCCCCAAAGAGTCATTAAAGTATTTAAAACGCTTAATATTTATATGTAATAAAGCAACTTTACATTCGTGAAATTTTGCTTGCTCAAGGGCGTGTTCAACGCGGTCATTAAATAATGTACGATTTGGCAACCCTGTTAAGGCATCGTAGTTGGCCAATAAGTGCAGCTCGTTTTCGGCTGATTTTTGTGCGTTTATATCGGTTAAAATAATGACATAGCTATTAAGGCGCTGTTCGTTATCGGCCACTGCACTTATTTTCACAAGTACATGACGCGACTCACCACTTGCTAAAACTACACTGTCTTCACACGAAAAGTGTTCTCCAATAGATAGCTTTTGCATTATGCGTAAATAATCAAAACGATTGCTGCGCGATATACCTAAATTTAATGCTCGACTAGATAACGACTCAGCAGAGAAGTTAAAGGCGGTTTGCAGTGATTTATTAGAAGCCCGAATATTTAAATTTTTATCGAGGATAAACACCCAATCACGTGTTTGCTCAAATGCTGCCGTAAATAATAAAGCGTGTTCTTCAAACACCATCTCACGGGTCATATTTGTGTAGGTACCCGCTACTTTTTGTGGCGTTTTATCATCCCATTCAACGACTTTTCCAAAATCCTTATACCAGCGCCAATAGCCTTTTGCATGGCGCAGGCGGTAGGTACAATTAAAGTAACCTTTATCGGTAGATAAAAACTCAAGCCACTCTAAGCGAAATAGCTGTTTGTCTTGCGGATGAATTTTAGATAAATATTCATCTAGGCTCACGGTTTCATTTTCGTAGCCTAACTCACTCGCTAAGCGAGGTTGGTAAATACTTGGATTGCTTGATTCCCAATCCCAAACACCCGATTCGCTACCTTCAAGCGCTAGCTTTAGACGGGCTTCGCTTTCTTTACTTTCTTTATTTGCTGCCAATAAAATACGCTGAATTTTATTACGGCGCATAACCCACATGGCAACAAAGCCAATAAACAGCATGCCGTAAAGCACCATAAAATAAGGTGCACGCCAAAGCGGATACTTTACTTTTATTTTTAAAATAGCAGGCGAGGTATATTCGCCAGTCAGGGGGTCTTTAGCCCAAACTTTTAATTGATAATTACCTGGATTCAATTTTGGAAACAATACACGGTTGTTATTTCGGGTATAACTTTTTTGTCCGTTATCGAGTTGATACTCATAAATGATGCGTTCTTGATTACTAAATGCCATGGCCGAAAATGCAACTTCAAGCCCTATATCATCATGGTTTAACACAACCTCGTTGAGCGGTTGTTTTAAATCAAGCGATAAATCTCGTGACATTAAATCTACTCGCGTAATATTTACGTGATCAATAAGCGATTGATAATTTTGGTTCTCCATTGGATGAAAGTAGGTAAAACCTTTTAAGCTACCATACGCAATATGGCCATCTTTAAGCTGTGCCATGGCGTTGCTATTAAACTCAGCAGAGAGTAGCCCTTCTGATGTAGAAAATTGCTGAAAATGAAGTGTTTCTGGGTTTAATCGCCAAATGCCTTTATGGCTACTCATCCAGATCATGCCATCATCATCTAGCACCATATCGTATAGCAGAGTGCCTAATTTATTCCTCTCTAAATCGATTGTATGGACTAATTGATAGGTAGATGCGTCAAGGCCTATTAAGCCGAAATTAGAAAGTGATATCCACAATATATTGTTGTTATCAATTAAGTAAGAAAGCACACTAATGGCTACGTTTTCATGCTGTTTTGGCACTTTATAAATCATTTTAAGTGCTAAATCACTTGGGTTCACTTGGTATAAAATACCGGCATTAAAAAATAATGGTGAATCTGGTTTATTGCTCAGCGCAGGTAAAAAACCATGGGCTAAAAAGGGTTCAAATTGATCAAACTGGCCACCCAAACGCGTTATTACTTGAGAATCTATATTGTATATAAATACCCCATGATCTGAGTGCACAAAGTATAGATCGCCATTTGGCATTAATGTAACGCCATGTACCCTACCGGTAATTAACTCCTGATTAGCAGGGTTATGTACTTTAGGTTCGCTAACTTGATGCGTTACAGGGTCAAAAATAAACAAACCACGATTTGTATAAAGCCATAAATTATTTTTATAAGGCGTTATTTCATATACGGTAAACTCAGTGGTGAGTAAGTCGACTTTGTAATCTTTTAAATAAGCTTTACCAATATTTGTTTTTAAATCAACCTCGGTAATACCGTTATGCGTTGCAAGCCAAAGTTTGTCTTTATATTCGGTAATCCCCCAGATAGAGTGATGCGATAAACCATCCCCCCCGAGCAAAGTGCCATCGACATTATTAAAATGGTAGCTGTCATGAGATAAGTAAAACGCACCGTCGGTTTTAGTCGCAACCCACGTACCACCCGATTTATCTTTTGCCATATCAATAATACTGGTATCGGCAAGTGTGTACTTACTTTGGGCTATTCGAGTGTTTTTAATCATCTCCCCGGTGTTTAAATCAAATTTAAACAAGCCTTTGTCGGTAGCTAAATCTATTGTTCCGTGTTCGTTTACTATGCTCCAAACATTTAAATCGCTTAGTAATACTTTACTTTTAAAAGGTAAATCTGGGCGTTCAAACATTTTTGATAAGTTACTAATATCAACTTCGTATAAGCCTTGTACCGCCCCTACTAACAACTGTTTATTTTCACCTAATGCGAAAGACTTAACATTATTTTGGTAAATATGTTCAGCTTCACCTTTTAAATGCTGCAGGGGTCTAACTTGCTCTGTGGCAATATCAAATACGTATGCGCCATGGCTTGTACCTATAAATATATAACCATTGTAAGCAAACAGCTTTCTCACAAGGGTATTTTTATATTTAGCAGGCAGCTCAAAAATAGTTGTGATTTTTCCGGTTGCGATATCAAGCTTTGCAAAATCGCGGCCTCGCCCAATCCAAAGTGTTTTTTTATCAACTGCCACCATACTAAAAACAGACTGATTGATAATTTCTTCTTCACTGGTAGGTTTTTCTAGAAATTGCTGATATGAATCTGTTACGGGGTCGTATCTAAATAGGCCTGCAAGTAAAGAGGCTATCCAAATGTGCCCTTGAGGGTCTTGGTAAATACGATCAATGATCGCTTCTTCTAATTCACCATTAGGGCCGTTTATTGGAATAACTTGATAGCCATCATAACGATTAAGCCCAGCCTCAGTAGAAAGCCAAAGGTAACCATTAGTGTCGATAAGCATTGTATTAACGTAGCTTTGCGATAAGCCTTCGCTTGGAGATAAACGTTTTACTTGTGCGCCTACTTGGCAACTTAGGATAATTATTAAAACTACAAAGCAACTAATGATCCCATTAACGCATTTACTCATGCTTATTCCATATTATTATTTATTATTATGGGTACTCTAGAGCGACTATATTTCGATGTTTGTAAGTATCAAAAAGTACTTGTAAAGCAAGAGTATATGTTAACACCTGGTTAAAACCAATAGCACAATATAAATCAACTACGTTTTTATATGCGAAGGTATTAATCATCTTATCTTGCGACTTTAAGAGTGTTGATAATAGCTGTTTAGCAACACCTTTACCGCGATGTTCCAGCGCAACAAACACGGTAGATAAAAATAAAAACTCTGTTTTATCTTGCAGCCTACATGCTGCAACTATTTCATTATTATAGTAAGTAACCCATACCTTATCTTGTTTATTAGCCCGCCCTCTTACATTATGTTTTTTATAAAATTTATTAACGAGTGGAACTTTTAGCCCATCCAGCAATTCAACTATATACATTTTTATATCAACACTTAGCTAAGCATTAGCGCTAAATATTGCTCAAATTTTTGCTTCAAAACCATTTGTTCAGCCATTGGACGGCTATGGATTGTATTATAAACTTGCTCTCTCGTTTTTTTATTTCGCTTAATTTGATACGCCCAAAAAGACGCTTCATAATCTAACTGAATTTGGTATTTTTCTTCACGTGGCAATAGGCATAAATTAAAACTCACAATACTTCCTCATTCGCTTTTAAAATTATTTGATTAACCCCGAAACTGGGCAAGAGGTAATCTCCTTGTTATTATACGCGTCTTATTTTATTTATTTCTGTAGTAATTGGAACTGATAATGAATAGACATTTTAGTATCTTGTTATTATTGGTAAATTTATTTTTTAGTGCCTCTTGTTTTAGTCATCAATACAACCTCACTTTTAATCGTCCGCAAAGTACACCACAAGCTGATTATGCCTTAGAGTTATTAAAGTTAGCATACGCAGATATCGGTTTTAAAATACATATAATCGATTTTAGCCACCAAAATGCTTTGCTAGCTGCAAATAATGGCGTACTTGATGGGCAGTTAGGAAGAGATGCAAGCGTTGAAGAAAATTACGAAAACTTGATTAGGGTCGATTATGAGCTCTTTAAGTTTGACTTAGTATTATATAAAAACTGTTTACCTAGCAGTTTAGAACAGCTCGATAGCGTCGCAATTGTTGATGGCTACCCTGTCCAAGAACATTATTTAGCAAGCACACAGTTTGCAGGGAATATTATTAAAGTTAAAAGCATGAATACCCAACTTAATTTGCTTGCTCAGAAAAAAGTACAGGGAGCTTTAATGATTAATTTTATAATGCAAAACAATGAGCTACCTTCACCTCAAGGTTGCTTTGTAAAAGAAGTGCTGAATACTTATCCGCTTTATCATTATTTAAATAAGCGTAATGAAAACTTGGTAGAAAAGCTTAAAATGTCATTAATTAACTTAACTAACAATGGCACTGTGTACGCACTAAGAGCCAAGTATGGATTAAGCTTTTAAAAGTCGAACCCTTGCTGCTGCGCCTGTGTGCTTAGCACTGCATTTTGCTGCTTTTTTTGAAGATAACGTTTGTAGCGCTGCTGGCACAAACTAAGCACCTTCTTTTTTTGGTCGTTCGTTAAGGTATTCCACGAAAAGCGTTCATCCCGACTACGATAACACCCTTTGCAATACCCTCTGTTATTAACTAAGCAAATACTCTTGCAAGGACTTGGAATATCAAATATTTCAATTTGTTGCATGCATAAGTACCGCCCAGTTGAAGAGGAGGTATTAGTATAGCGTTATTTTTGAGCAAAAAAAAAGCAGCAATTTAATTGCTGCTTAGTTTCATTGAGCTGTGAGTATTAATGTTCACAGCTATTAGTATTTATCTCTGTTTTACGGTGAAATGGCTTAGCGTACATAGCTAGCACTAATGGTTTTAACTCTTCAGGTACACAGGCTAAACGTTGTTCAAATGTCGCTGTATCAGGAGAGTCTATTACCGCATCTTTACAACCACCAGCGATGTAATTGCCTGGGTGTAAATAAAACGAATCAACAATTTGCCTATCAATTGTTTTAGCAAGCTCTTCAGCACTATCACATTTAGATTCAATTGGTTGCCCAAATGCTAAATGCACGTGCCCCTTAGCAGTACTAAAGCCTTCAACAATGCTCGCAATATCTTCACCAGCCGATTTAACGTACTCACCATGATGCTGCTTGTGGTAAAGCTCTTTGGCTTTAGCAATTGCACACGGCTCATATTGATAAGAAATAGAAACAGGCACTATTTTTAACTCTTTAATATAATCGCCAAACTCTTTCTTTTGTTTACGCCCATTTAATTGCAGCATCTTTAAAAGCGCAGGATCAGTTTGATCAAAACCGTCTTTTGCACGCCCTTCTTTTTGCGCAATCCAAATAGAATTTCCACCGACCACAGAATCGTAAATGTATGACGATAATTGAGTCAGTGCTTTTAACATCTCTTTTGGTGCTTTAGCAGAGCGCTTAACTATAAAGCTTTTATTTAGACGCATAAGCTCAGTAATGTAAGGTATTTGCAATAAATTATCGCCAATAGCAATACGCACTGTTTTCATTTTATGTTGGTATAAACCCCAGTTAACTAATGCAGGATCAAGCACTATGTCTCTGTGGTTTGAAATAAATAAATAGGCCTGGTTAGCATCTAACTGTTCTAACCCAGAAAAGGTAACTTTTGATGTGGTGCGTTTCACTAGTTTATCTAAGTATTGTGCCACTTCATTTTGCACATCTTCAACGGTGCTTACTTTGCCCCATTTTTTGCGTAACTGACTTCTTACCATTGGACGCGCAATAAAAGGCACTGCCGATAAAAAGCGCGGTAAATTATACTTTGCTATTACATCAATAAACGCATCATCGTTAATTAAACGTGTAAGCGACGCCGCAACTTCGTCGTCGTTGTATGGGCGTATATCTGCGTATTTATCTTCTAATTCACTCATTACTACATCTACAATGTTAAAAAACGGTACGCCAAAGCGCACCGTTTATGTCTATATCCGATTATAACTCAGCCAATCTAAAATGCGAAATAACCAAAAAAACGATTTTTATTTTTAGCAACTTGCTTTAAAGCCGAGTTTAATTACCTTCTATGACCATGAGCTTGCTTAAAAGTGCAAAAATCTGATCAGTCTAGCAAAATACCATGTTCTCAATCTGCTAGTGGGCAGACCACTAATACAAAGCCCTCTAATCATTTGGTAGTAATACCATTAACAAAGCCTTTCTTTCGTAGTACCTTAAGCTCGTATTTTAGATTTTTGATGGATCGTAGGCATCTTTTTTACGATTTTAACTCTTTCAGATCCACTTATTTTAGGGCTCATAATGAACATTACTATTCTTGATAACGCAACGTTAGCTAAAACGTCTCTTACTGGTATTGAACAACTTGGTAAATTAACGACTTATGAACTTACTAGCCCAGAGCTAGTTATTGAACATTGCCAAGGTGCTGATGTATTAATCACTAATAAAGCCGTTTTAAACCGCGACACTATTAGCAAACTTACACAGCTTAAATTAATTTGTGTAAGTGCAACTGGTACTAATAATGTTGATCTAGAAGCCGCTAAAGAATTTGGTATTGCCGTAACTAATGTAGCTGGCTATTCAACACCTTCTGTTGTTCAACATACGTTTTCTTTAATTACTAACTTACTGGGTAACACACACCGCTATCAGGCGGATTGCCAGCAAGGCGCGTGGCAAAAAAGTGAAATGTTTTGCATACTCGATTACAGCTTTAACGACTTACAAGGTAAAACATTTGCCATTATAGGCGGTGGTACGCTAGGTAAAGGCGTTGCTAAAGTGGCTGAGGCATTTGGCGCAAATGTTATTGTTGCAGAGCGCAAAGGTGTTAAATGTCGCGACGGTCGTACGCCTTTTGAAGACGTCATTAAAACAGCCGATATAATCAGCGTACACTGTCCGCTAACAGATGAAACACGTGATTTAATTGCACTTAATGAGCTTAAAATGATGAAGCCAAGCGCTATAATTATTAATACAGCACGTGGTGGAATTATTAACGAATCCGACTTAGCGACAGCGCTTGAGCAAAACCTAATTGCTGGAGCCGGTGTTGATGTACTAACTAAAGAACCAGCTGAGCTTTCAAACCCACTTGCTAATTACAAAGGTAATAACCTTTTACTTACTCCACATATAGCATGGGCAAGCACCGAATCTATTGTGCGTTTAATTAATGAAGTAAGTTTAAATATTGCTGCATTTAATAAAGGCGAATCACGCAACCGCTTGGTGTAGTGATTTTATTGTAGTAATCAAATAAGCTAAAAAATGGCTGTTTTTACTAATACATTTAATATTTTATTAGATAAAAACAGCTTAACCCACTTAACAAACTGATTAATAACAACTTATAAATATGGTCTACTCTTTGCTTTAATACAGCTAATAACCAATTAAAAATCTTATTAAGGTAAATAAAAATGAAAAAATCACTTTTAGCAGCCGCTTTAATCGCTCCATTTTTAACAGGCTGTGTTATTGCCGTATCAGATGGTGAAGCTGAGACTCATTGGGCTGGTAAGAATTCATCTAGCTGGCAAGCACAACATAAAAATAATCGTGAAGTTATATCAGAGCTAAAAATGGATAGCAGTTACCAATCTGTTTTGACGCAATTAAAAACGCCTAATTTCACAGAGCTATTAAAAAAAGATGACGATGTATACCAAGTACTTTTTTATGTAACTCATAGCAAACATTCAGATTCTAAAACAACGAAAGATGAATGTACGCCACTTGTATTTAAAAATGATAAGTTAGTGGGCATTGGTGAAACCGCTTTAGGTATGATCACGCAGTAACCAATAAAAAATGTTTGATACAAAAACGCCAATATATGAATATTGGCGTTTTTGTATATTAAGTTTTTAGAGTGCAACTATTCTATCTCGCCCTGCATCTTTAGCGGCATATAGGCCTAAATCGGCCTCTTCTAATAACGCTTGCTCAGCATACACTTTACCACTTTGAGTGGTGGCGATACCTATACTAATAGTGATGTGGTCTGCATTTAATGAGCCTTTATGTTCTATATTCAAAGCATTTACAGCATTGCGTAATTTGTTAGCAAACTCCATAGCCTCATGCCTATTCATTCCAGGTAATACAGCTGCAAATTCTTCACCACCATAACGAGCTATAAAGTCACTACCACGTTCACATTGAGCTGCGAGTGCTTGTGCAACATCCTTTAAACATTCATCGCCAGCACGATGTCCGTAGCAATCGTTGTAACGCTTAAAGTGGTCTATATCCATAAGTAACACCGATAGCGGGGTTCCACTGCGTTTACTTCGGCGCCATTCACGAGCTAAGTTTTCGTCTAGGTAGCGTCTATTTGGGATTTCAGTTAAGCCGTCGATTGAGGCTAACATCTCTAGCAGATCATTTTTTTGCTTTATAAGTAATTGGTTACGAACCCTAACACGCACAATAGAAGGGCTAAATGGCTTGGTGATATAATCCATAGCACCGAGCTCTAGGCCCTTAGCTTCGTCGTCATGGCTACGATTAGCTGATATAAATATAACGGGGATCGATTGAGTTATCGGATTTTCTTTAAGTTGCACAAGCACTTCATAGCCGTCAATTCCTGGCATAATCACATCAAGGATAATTAAATCAACTTGCGCAGTTTTTACAAAGGTCAGTGCTTTTTCACCACTTTCAACTAAGAATACGTCGTGTTCTACTTTAAGTGTTTTTTCAAGTACTAATCTGTTGATTGGATCATCATCTACAATAAGTACTTTAGCTCTTTTCGACATCCCTAGCCCCTACCCCTTTTATAAAAACAATTACCTGTTCTAAATGCATAATAAGCTCTTTCAGTGTTATTTCAACAGGCTTGTTAGTTGTTTTAAGTGTTCTTTCACACAATAAAGCGCAGTGAGACAATCGTCTAAAGCCTAAATTACCTGCTACACCTTTTATACTATGCACTAAGCGTACCAAATCATCCTTATTGGTTGTTTCTTCTATTTGCAATAGCTGGGTTTCGCATAAATTAGCAAATTTACCAATCATTGTATTGAGGAGCTTTTCATCCATACTAAACTGCGTTAATGCGAATGATTTTTCAAAAAAGCTTGGTTTAACTAAGTTTAAATCGGCAATTGCATCAATAAGTACCTTAGCAACAACTGGTTTAGTTAAATGCTTATTCATACCGCACTTTAAAGAACGTTCAATATCAGCGGGTTCACAATGAGCCGTTAAAGCAAAAATAGGCAGTTGCTTTGCGTCAAACTGTTGACGAATTAAAGCCGTAGCTTGGCAGCCATCTATTTGCGGCATTTGCACATCCATCAATATTAAGTCAGGCTTTAAAACTTGCAATAATTCCATGCCGATAGATGCGCTTAAAGCAGTAACAACACTTACGTTTGCTTGGCGTAATACACTGCTAATTATTTCTAAATTAAGTTGATTATCATCAATGGCTAATACAAGTAGACCCGATATATCAACTTTAGTTTCAGCAATATTATATATTACGGCATTGGTACTAGCTTCAGGCTGTTGCTGAGAGTTCAAGCTAAATAGCCTTTGTCCCAATGCCGATGCTTTAACGTGATGCGCAGCTAAATGCTCACTTGTTGGTAAATTAAGTGTGTGCTGATGATTAATAATAATTACCGATGTTTCTTTAGCTGATAACGAATCATTAATTGCTTCAACATTTAAAAGTGCAGGTAAATCGGCCGCATCGATTATTATTTGCTGAGTATTGGAGAGCTTAATTGGGTATTTGAGTACTTCATCTAAATTAATATTAGCAAGCTTTGCATAAGCATTTGTTACTTGCTTAAGCTCTTTACTTTGATCCGATAAAATAGCCAATGTATTAGTCGGTAACATCGTATTTTTAGTGGTATCAACCAAAAAGCTAACGCTGAAGTAAAACTCACAGCCATGGCCTTTTTTACTCTTTAAAGCAATCTCCCCTCCCATTAATGACACCGCATGTTTAACAATCGCTAAACCTAACCCAACACCATGATGTATACGTGTTGAAGACTCATCACCTTGCGTAAAGGCGTCAAATAAACGCCTTTGATCGGCTTCATCTATACCCATCCCCGTATCAATTACTTTAAAGCAAATGTGTTGCTGCTCTAGGCTATCGCTTTCAATAAGTTCCATTTTTAAAGTGATAGAACCTGTTTTCGTAAACTTAACAGCATTTGTTAATAAGTTACCTAATATTTGCTGTAAACGTATACTGTCGCATATCAAATCAGTCGCTATTAACGGGTCAATATCAATAACAAATTCAATACCTTTTCCTTCGCACAATGGAGCCGTTAAACTTTCACAAATATCCACCAGCTCAACCATGCTAAAAGATGCTTGTTTTAAATCGGTTTGCGAACTTTCTATGCGTGCAAAATCAAGCATTCTATTGAGCATTAGCAACAAGCTTTGTGCTGCATGCTTAGCTTGATCCGTTTGTTGTAATTGCTTTTGCGTTAATCCTTGCTCAATAAGCATATCAAGCAGCCCTAAAACAGCATTAAGAGGAGTGCGTATTTCATGACTTAAATTGGCTATAAAGCGACTTTTAGCAAGGGTTGCTCGTTCGGCATCTAGTTTCGATTTAGTTAATGCGCTCACATCCTGAATGTGAATAACGTAATAAGCTGGGTCGCGGTTTTCATCCCATACAAGCGATACACTCAGTTGCAACCAACTTGTTAAGCGCCCTTGAGCAAGCGTTAAGTGGTATACGCGTTTTTTGTCATCTAGCAATTGCGCTAAAGTGCTTTTTATTTGCTGCCATTGAGTATCGTCAAACAATGCTTTTAACTGCTCACCAACCAGTACTGGCTGTTCAGAAAACTGCTTTCTTGCCGCTTTATTTACTTGTAATATTGTGTGCTCAAGCGAGAGTAAAACCACACAGTTAGCCGCAAATTCAATCGCACTTCTAAATTTAGATTCTGATGCTTTTAAGGCCAATAATGCTTGTTGCTGTTCGGTAATATCGCGACCAATCCCCATAGTCCCCAACAGATGTTGGTGCTCGTTATAAAAAGGTGCAATAGTAAGTTGATACGTTTTTTTATCGGTTTCTATTCGCTGTTCAACACTGTTTCTATTTTGTAATACTTGTTTTTCAAGCGCATTTATTTGTTGATCGTTATCACCTAAATCATCTACATATTTACCGACTAATGCAGTTTGATCTTTACCGATGTACGCCTCAAATGCTTTATTGCATCCTAAGAATGATCCATCAATATTTTTAAAATAAATAAGATCTGGCACACTGTTTAGCATAGTGTTGAGCAAAGCCAAGTGGCGCTCTTTTGCTTCGTAACTGCGGCTTAGTTTTTCTGATTGCAACTGAACCTGGTCGTCCAGAGCTTTATTTGCACTTTGTAATGAATCAACTAACTGTTTGTTTTTAGTAAATACACGCTTCACTTTAGAAAACCAAGGCTGCCAGCTCAGCGGTACTTTATAATCGAGCTGCACTTCTTGCTGTGTACCGTTACTCTCTAGGTACGACATTAAGTGAGTCATTGGCTTAATAAAAATGCGCTGACTTAACCAAAAAAACACACCAAACATAATACTTAAAAATAGCGTTAAAAATGCAAACTCTAATAGTATTTCATACTTAATTGGGCTTATTAATTGAGGTTTATGCTCGTAAAATGCTGCGTGAATAGGTAACTCATTCATAGGCTGCATAAAGTAATTACTATCACTAGTTAATACTGTTTTTTTACTATGGTGCTGGGCCAAATCAGGCCAATAATTTTTTAATGCTGTTGCTTGCTCTATTAACTGTTTAGAGCTGGCGATAACTTGATGTGATTGGTTCATAAAAACATATTCACCACTGTTCGGTGAAACCTTTTTTAACCACCCAGAAATTGCCTGAACATCATAAATCAAAATAATGTAATCGGCTGAGCCAGTGCTTCGTTGTCGGCCAATAGCAAAATACGATTTATCATTCACTTTAACAATGGGACTTGAAGTAAGTTTGTTTGGTGAAAATTTTGGCTTGAATTTTCCATTTAGAATTTCAGTAAGCATTAAACTTTGGCTTTTGTTGCGCCTGCTTACATAAGCAAAGCCATTATTATCAACATATGCTACAGCAGACAACGACTGCATTAATGCAAGCGTTGTATTAAACGAAGGCCCTAATGTAATAGCCTGCTGCCACTGCATTAATGCCTTAGCAGATAACGCAAACTCCCCCTTACCTACAATTTCAGTGCCTTGCTCACTAAAGTGACGGTAATAGTAACCATCATATTGATTTATGCCCTCGAGTAAGCTTTGGTTTATTTTTGGATAGGTCGTTTGTTCGTATAAGCTAAACATGGTGGTGAGTAGATTACTCACCGACTCCATCCCGTGAGTAACCTGTGCTGAAACATTCGTAAAATCGGCTTCGCGTTTTTCAACCGTCCGCTCAAGCTTTATATTATATAAGTGCAAGCACAGTAAAAAAGCGACAATCAATGGCACTAAAAGCGCAATAAATAATGAACGATAATAATGCTTCAGAGGTAAAAAATTCAATGTACTGCCTGCCATTTGGCTCGAAAATCAATCGATAGACTATCGAGCCAATTTGTTAAGCGCAAGTTATAAATTTTCTTCTGCAAATGACGCTAAGCGACTACGTACAACACCGTTGAGGTTTATAGTTGCGCTGCCTTCAAAGTTTTTAAAGCGCTCTACTATGTACGTTAAGCCCGATGTTACTGGCGTTAAATAGTTACTATCAATTTGCGCCAAGTTACCCGTACAAATTAATTTAGTACCTTCGCCGCAGCGGGTAATAATCGTTTTAAGTTGAGATGCCGTTAAATTTTGGCTCTCATCTAAAATTACCACCGCATTTTGAATGCTACGCCCACGCATAAAGTTAACCGATTTAAACTGAACATTAGCCTTCTCCATAATGTAGTTTCGGCTTGATATCGGATTTTCGTCGCCTTTGTGCAATACCTCCAGCGTATCGGTAATGGCTGCGAGCCATGGCGCCATTTTTTCCTCTTCGGTGCCTGGTAAAAAGCCAATGGACTCTGCTATTTCTGGCGTATTACGGGTAACTATTACTTTATCGTAAATACCTTTTTCGATGACCATTTCAAGGGCGCTGGCAAGCGCTAACAAGGTTTTACCACACCCCGCAGGGCCGGTTAAAATAACAAGTTCAATACTTGTATCCAGCAGCGCATCAAGCGCCATTCCCTGATAAATATTTTTGGGCTTAACGCCCCATGCTTGTTGATGCATTAAACGCTCAACACCAATATCTTTTAGCGTTATGTGCTCGTCATCGTACGATTTAACACGCGCCGCAAACTGATCCCCTCCATCAAGTAAATATTCATTACAAAATACATCAGGTATTAAGTTTTTAGGCACATGATGAAGCGTATCTCGTCCGTGTTGCTGCGTATTACATTCCCCTACATGGTCCCAAAAATCACCTTCAATTTTTTTATAACCACTAGTGAGTAAGCTGATATCGTCAATAAGTTGATCGGTACGGTAATCCTCAACATATTTAAGCCCTGCGCCTTTGGCCTTTAAACGCATGTTTATGTCTTTTGTTACTAATATAACTTTTGAATCACTGTGCTGCTTTTGTAAATACACGGCGCAATTAATAATACGATGGTCGTTTTCGTTACCCGGCAAACCAGAAATCGAGTCGGCAAATAAATGGTCGTTTACAATAATGAGGGTACCTGCAGAGCTCGCTTTTGCCTTTTTGTTACTCGGCAGCGCCACGCCTTGTAGCATTTGTTCAGGCGTTGCATTTTTAAGTACTTCATCCAATCCACGAATAGCGACGCGCGCATCACGGCTTACGTCGTGTTTTCTGTCTTTTATGTGGTCGAGCTCTTCAAGCACCGTCATCGGAATTACAACGTCATGTTCTTGAAAAGACAAATAAGCGAGGGGTTCGTGAAGTAGTACGTTGGTATCTAGCACATACATTTTACTTTCAAGGTTCGAAGCTTTTTCCATAGCACTTTCCTTACGTTTTATGATTTTTATGCTATACCAAAATAACTAAGTAAAACGGGCAAAACTTAAACCTGCAATACTTAATTGCCAAGGCATAATGTAAGTTTAGTCTATTTGTCATAAAAGTCCGTTTTATTACAAACTGTAATTAGTTTTGATTTACCTAAAAAAGAGTCATAAACAAGTTGTTTTAATAGTAATAATTAACACTTACAAAATTAATTAAAAGTGAGCCAAATAGCGCCTTGCAGTGGTGTTAGCTTACAGGTAACATAGCCGCCTTTTTCATCATAGACGAGACATACATGAATTTTTCCTTAGGTCAGCGTTGGATCAGTGATACAGAGTCAGATTTAGGATTAGGCACAGTTGTTGCCATTGAAGGCCGTCAGGTCAGCATATTATTTCCTGCCAGTGGTGAGAGCCGTGTTTATTCTTCGGCAGAAGCACCTGTTACCCGTGTGGCATTTAATCCTGGCGATGTGATCAAAAGCGTTGAAGAATGGGAATTAGAAGTAGAGTCTATTGAAGTACAAGGCGAGTTACTGTGTTATCACGGCACCCGTGTTGATAACGGCGAAACTGCCAAGCTTAAAGAAACCTTTTTAGATCATTTTATTAAGTTTAATAAACCACAAGATCGTTTATTTGCGGGCCAAGTCGATCGTTTTGATCGCTATACACTTCGCTACCAAACGTGGTTACATAAATTTGAACGTGAACAATCGCCTATTAAAGGCTTAATTGGTCAACGTGCTAATCTTATTCCTCACCAGCTTTACATTGCCCAAGAAGTGGGCAAACGTTTTGCACCACGCGTACTTTTATCAGATGAAGTAGGCCTTGGTAAAACAATTGAAGCGGGCATGATACTACATCAACAAATTATTAGTGGTCGTGCGAGCCGCGTACTTATTGTTGTACCAGAAAATCTACAGCACCAATGGTTAGTAGAAATGCTACGCCGCTTTAACTTACATTTTTCTATTTTTGATGAAGAACGCTGCGACGAAGCGTTTGCAGATTCTCCAAACGTGTTTGATACAGAGCAATTGGTACTTACCAGTCTTGAGTTTTTAACCAAGAAAAAACGCTGGTTTGAACAAGCAACGCTTGCTGATTGGGATTTACTAGTTATAGATGAAGCCCATCACCTAAGTATAAATAACGGCAAGCCAAGCTCAGAATACCAACGTATGGCAGAGCTTAGCCAAGATATTCCTGGCCTTATCTTACTTACAGCAACGCCTGATCAACTTGGTCACAGCAGCCACTTTGCACGTTTACAGTTACTCGATCCTGACCGTTTTTACGACTACGACGTGTTTAAAGAAGAAGAAGCAAATTATAAAGACGTTGCTGAAGCTGCAAATCAATTACTGCAAGAGCAAGGGCTAGACGACACAGCCAAAGCCACGCTAATTGAGCTATTAAAAGAAACCGATATTACTGATATTCTTGAAAAAGCACAGCAAGGTGATTTACCCGCACGTAAAGAAATACTTAACATGCTGCTCGATCGCCACGGCACAGGTCGTATATTATTCAGAAATAGCCGCAGCGGCATTGATGGCTACCCAAGTCGTAAATTACACGCCTACCCAATGGCATTGCCAAAGCAGTATAAAACGGCTATGTCGGTTCTTGGTAACATGGGCGGCATTCAAAACCCTGAACTAAGTGCACACCGTGCTCTTTTTCCTGAAAAAATATTTCAAGAGTTTGAAGGCGAAAGCGCAAGCTGGGGTCTATTCGATCCACGTGTAGATTGGTTAATCGACACTCTTAAAACGCTTAAGCGCGAAAAAGTACTGCTTATATGTGCTAAAGCTGAAACAGCTATCAGCCTTGAGCAAATACTGCGTGAGCGCGAAGCAATTAAAGCATCGGTATTTCACGAAGGTATGTCTATTATTGAGCGTGACCGCGCTGCTGCATTTTTTGCAGACGAGTACGATAATGCACAAATATTATTGTGTTCAGAAATTGGCTCAGAAGGTCGTAACTTCCAGTTCTCGCATCACTTAGTGTTGTTTGATTTACCATTGAACCCAGATTTACTAGAGCAGCGTATTGGTCGATTAGACCGTATAGGTCAAACACAAGATGTGAACATTCATGTTCCATATTTTGAAAACACCGCTCAAGAAGTATTGCTACGTTGGTACAACGAAGGTCTAGACGCATTCGAATCTACCTCGTCAACAGGCCAAATGCTTTATAAAGAGTTCCGTGATGATCTACTTGAATATATTTCTGCGCATAACTGCGATGAAGACGAACTCGATCCATTACTTGAGCAAGTAGCACAGCAAAATGCAGTACTGCGTAAAAAAATGGAAAGCGGACGAGATCGTTTACTAGAGCTACATTCATCGGGTCAAGGTGCTGCAGATTCACTTGTAGCTGAAATCGAAAAACTCGACAATCAGTTTGAATTACCAAGCTACATGATCAACGTGTTCGACACATTTGGCGTAAGCCAAGAAGATAAAGGCGAAAATACCATTATCTTAAAGCCGACTGAACATATGTTAAACCCATCATTCCCATCGCTTAAAGAAGACGGTATGACCGTTACCTTTGATCGCGACACGGCGCTTTCACAAGAAGACGTGCACTTTGTTAGTTGGGATCACCCAATGGTGCAAGGCACCATGGATATGATTTGTGACGACGACTTTGGTAGCGCATCGGTTGCATTGCTTAAAAACAAAAAGTTACCGCCTGGTACCTTTTTTGTTGAGCTTATTTTTGTTGCAGAAGCAATGGCACCAAAAGTATTACAAGTTGGTCGCTTTTTACCGCCTACACCAATTCGTATATTGCTAGATAAAGCAGGTAATAATTTAGGTGAGAATGTGGCATTTGAAGGCTTTAATCAGCAGTTATCAGCCGTTGGCCGCCAAACAGCAAGTAAACTTGCAGGTGCATTGCAAAGTGCTGTTCACCCTATGATTACTACCGCTAAAGATATGGCACAAGAAAAACTTGAAGTTATTCGTGCAGCGTCGCTTGTTAAAATGCAAACGTCACTCAGTGAAGAGCAAGAACGACTTGTTGCCCTTAAGCAAATTAACCCGAATATTCGCCAAGAAGAAATTACCTTCTACGATAAGCAACGCAACGACCTAACTACGTATATTGAAAAAACGCAGTTACAACTTGATGCAATTCGATTAATAGTAGTTTCACACTAGAGATTTTGGCTTTTAACCGCTAGCCTTTTAAGCTGACTCCAAAGTAAATTTGGAGTCAGCTATTAAAAGCTTAATTAACTAAATAGCTGTATCTATTTAAACTTCATTTTTAAAACCACGTGTTCTTATTTAGATGTGAGCTAACACTACCTATTTAGCTTTATACTAAGTCCTTTGTTGTACTGTTGATTTTACTCAACATAGCCGTATCTAAAAAATCAAGCTGCGCTCTATACAGCTATTGTGTGAGATAGTTGATAGGTTTATTTTCCCTTGCATAAAGTTGTTTTTTTGTTAACCTACTCGCCTTCCATTTTAGTCTTTTTGAGGTGTTTATGGCGTTTCTATCTCGTTCGATATTGGCGTTGTCCATAGCGCTCTCAAGCAGCAGTGTCTTTGCTCAAGCCCAATGCGATGTTGAATTACGTCATGGTTTAATTATTACTGACGATGCGATTCGCATATTAGATAAAGGCCAGACTCGTGTACAAATTAATAACAATAACCAACTATTTATTCGCGGTTATTGGGTTGATTTAAGCGATGACGAAAGCAAAGTACTCGAACAGTTTAGTAATGGTATTCGCCACACAGTCCCCGAATTAGTAAACCTGGCTACCGATGGTGTTAACTTAGGTTTAAGCGCTATTGAACACGTAGTTGAAGGTATGTCAGATAAAGAGCCTGAAGTACTAAAAACACAACTAAAGTATGTAGAGCGCGCGCTAATGGATAAGTTTAAGCGCGGCGATGACTTCTTTTTTATAGCCCCTCAATCACTTTCGCAAATAGATGATTTTTTTACTAAAGAGATCAGCCAGCAAATTCACTCTGCAGTGCATGGATCGTTAGGTGCTATTTTGGTATCACTCGGGGATGCGTTTAAATCGCGCGAAGGTAATATAGAAGATCGTATTAACGACATGGGGCAACGCATGGATATTATCTCAAGAGAAATTGATAAGTCGCTACAAAAAAAGGCGCATCAATTAGAGCTTAAAGCTTCTGAGTATTGCGAATGTTTAAATGCACTCGATGTAACCGAATCTCGCTTACAAGCAATAGTACCTGGTATGGCCGATTACGATTTAGTGCAAATAAAGTCTTAGAGTACGTATTCGTTTTTAGAATAAAATAACACCGAGTATGAACATACTCGGTGTTTTGCTTTATGATTGATTAAATGATTGATTAAAAATAAGCGCTTCTACTTTTTATTCTAAATTGGTGAGCCCGGTGGGATTGGCAGCACTTTAAAGTTGTTTGGCCATTGCCCTTTAATTAAAAACTGATTTATTTGCTCAGCTAAATATTGCTTAAACGCACTCTCGCCAGTACTTGTATGGCTCAGCATTGAGTTTTGGTTAAAGTCTTCACTCAACTTAACTAAGTAGTAACGTAACTGCGCTTGCACTTCAGGGCTTGCACTATCGCTTGCTACTAAATCAGCCATGGTTTTTGCAGTTAAAAATTGCACGCGCTGAGTGATTTTACCTGTCATTGTATTAGGTGATGACACGTTAAACACTTGGCTATATAGCTCCTCAAGTAACTCATCTAAACTATAAGAGTCATTACTACGCGCTTGTTGCTGCGCTAAGCGATTTAAACGCTGTGCATTTAATAAAAGCGACAAGCTGTGCTGCACTGCAACCTCGGGTAATGCCATTGCATCGAGCGTTAACCCTGTGCGTCCAACTATGCTCTCGCGCGATTTAGACTCGCCATATGCTTTTGGCGGAATTAGCGATAACACAGATTCAGGAAGTAATAAGTTACTTGGCTTAAGCGTTGCAAAAATAGCGTTTACTGCTTCTTGCTGTGTTTTTTTATTAACGACTTGTGCGCCTTTTACGGGTGAGTCACCGCGTGTTTCGTATTCGTAATCAACACCGGCTATAAGTTTCACTGCAGCCTCAACCTGAAAGCGGTGAAACAGATAAAGCGGAACTAGTTTTTCCTCTAATTGCGATAATGAGTCGCCCGTTTTAATATTATTAATACCAAACTGCGAAAGTGCTTTTTTACGTACGTCGAGTACTCTTAAAAGTTCCTGCGAAGGATTAGTGCCGTTATCCCATAAATGAGCTGTTGGATGCGCGCCACCTTTAGCACGAGCATCACTATCTGATATAAACTCAAGGCCTTTGGCTTTGTTCTCTTTTAAAATAGCAGCAAGTTCTGCGCTTTCATCTTGGTTAGTAAAATCGCTATAGCCATATTTAATTACCTGGGTATCCCACACGCCCATGCCTGTTGCATAGCCGCGCGTTACATCAAGCTTACCTTGTTCATTAAAACTAAGTAGCGGATGTGGGTAATCCATTACTGAGGCTCTATCCCCTACCGATGCTGCAAAGTTATGAGAAATACCTAACGTGTGGCCAATTTCATGTGCGCTTAATTGGCGAATACGATCAAGCGCCATTGCTTGCAAGTTTTTAGCAACTTCATTGCCTTTTAAATAAGGAGCAGCGAGTGCTTCGGCTATTAAAATATCTTGGCGAACACGCAATGAGCCGAGTGTTACATGCCCTTTAAGTATTTCACCTGTACGTGGGTCGATCACCGAACTACCGTATGACCAACCACGCGTTGCACGGTGTACCCATTGAATTACGTTGTACCGAATATCCATAGGGTCGGCACTACTTGGCAGCACTTTTACTATAAATGCATTTTTATATCCTGCAGCCGTAAATGCGTCGTTCCACCACTTTCCACCTTCAAGCAAAGCGCTTTTAACGGGCTCTGGAACGCCAGGATCTAAATAATAAACAATAGGTTCTACAGGCTCGCTAATAGGTAAACTTGAGTCCTTTTTAGTTAAACGATGGCGTGGTATATAACGCACGTACATAGACTCACCAAGCGGCGCTGCGTAATCTTTATGTTCTATACTCCAAAAACCTGATTGCGGATTAAACTTACGGGGCGTGTAGTTATCATCTGGTAATTGAATAAGTGAATGATGCATATGAACAGTAAGCGCATAAGGGTCGGCACTTACTTGGCGAACAAATTCACCTGGTTTTGTGCCTTTAAATGTAAGTACAGCTTCAAGCTCGGTGTTTTTTACAAATGCTTTTGAGCGATTCATATAAACGGCGCTACGTGACTCATCAAGGCTAAAGTTACCTTGCTTACGCGCCGCAAGCGTTCGGCTTACGCCGTGTACATCACTTAATAAATAAGGTGTGTAATCAATAAGTGCTGTGGCTTTATCTTCTGCGACCACTTTAAAACCAGCAAGTATACTTGATGCAAACGCCTCTTTAATACTTTGCTGTTCGGCCTTGTTACTTGTGTTGGCACGATAGTAAGTATTTACAGCCCGCAGCATTACTTTGTCGCCAAAACGCTCAAACTGCACAAGGTGAGTATTACCAAGCTGACCTCTATCAAGGCCTATGTCGTTAGAGCCAATACCGTAAGGCAAGCTTTGCTGCAGTAAAAATTGTTGTTCAAACTTATCAACTTTTAAATATACTTTTCCGTTTTGGGTATCGTAAAAAAACGAATAATAGCCCGGAAAATGATTCATTTGCGTAGTAAATTCATCAATTGACTTAATTGCTGCGTGCGCTTGAGTTATGATAGAGCACAGCACAGTAAAGAATATGTAACTTAGTAGTGGTATTTTTTTCATAATCTTATCTTTGTTATTTGTGTTTTAAGTACGATTAGGTGGTCCCATTATAGGGTGCTATTTAAACAATACAGTTATTTAAGACGAATTTCAGCGCTCTAAGCTAATCTCTCTCACATTATGATTGGTTTTAACACGTTATCAGGAAAATAGAATGCGTAGACTCCCTCCAGTATTACTTGAAGATGGTTGTTCAAGAGAACTTTTATCATTAATTCGAACAATTTTAGCGGCATGTAAAGAAATTTCGTTTCGCGTTGGTCAAGGCGCGCTTTCTGGCGTATTGGGCTCAACCCTTGATGAAAACATTCAAGGTGAAACTCAAAAAAAGCTCGATGTATTATCTAATCAGCTGTTAAAAGATATTTTACTGGAATCAGGTACGGTTAAAGCAATCGCTTCTGAAGAAGAAGACTACACAGTAGCAGGTAACCCAGACGCTAAATTCATAGTGGCATTTGATCCACTCGATGGCTCGTCAAATACCGATATTAACTCGCTTGTCGGTACTATATTTTCCATTATGGAAGCGCCTGAAGGTTCTGACGCTGCTGATCAAAGCATTTTTATGCAGCCAGGTCATAAGCAAGTTGCAGCAGGTTACGTACTTTACGGCCCGTCAACAATGCTTGCGCTGACTACAGGTAAAGGCACGCGTATGTTTACCCTTGATAAAACACAAGGCAGCTTTTTACTTACACAAGATTTTGCTGATATTCCTGCTGATACAAACGAATTTGCCATTAATACGTCTAACCAACGCCATTGGCAACCAGCTATGCAAAACTACATCGATGATTTGCTAGCAGGTGATACAGGCCCGCGCGCTAAAAACTTTAATATGCGCTGGATTGCAGCAATGGTGGGCGATGTGCATCGCGTACTTAGCCGTGGTGGTCTATTTACTTACCCTACCGACACTAAAGATCCTAAAAAGCCAAATAAATTACGCCTACTTTACGAAGCAAATCCAATGGCTATGTTAGTAGAGCAAGCTGGCGGTATCGCATCAACCGGTACCGAGCGTATTATGGATATTCAGCCTGATGCAATCCACCAGCGAGTAGCCGTTATTTTAGGTTCTAAAAACGAAGTAGAGACGTGCTTGGGATATCATAAATAATCGCTTAAAACGATTGTTTTCAATTTAAAAAACCGCATTCAATTGAAGTGCGGTTTTTTTGTAGGTGAGGTATTACACCTAGCTTTTTAAACACCAAAGCCACGTTACATGAGCGCGAAGTAAATTTGCACCTACAAGTTTATATTTCATATTGTAGGTGAGGTTTTACACCTCGCTTTTTAAACAAATCAAATTTTTACTAACGCAACTATTTGAGCAAGCTTTTGATGATTAAGCTCTCCCATTTGCTCGCTATTACTGAGCGCATAAATAAAACCTTCATGCTCAGCACAATCAATGTCATCTCGCGATTCAATTACGTTTGCCCAAAGCTCTAAATCATCTAAGTCTATTTCGTTACTTAAACAGCGCTTAAGAACATCAATTAAAACCTCGGTTGAGAGAGTATAATGAGTTTTATTGCTATCAGCAGGGCTTGAAACGATAACCGATATAGCTTCGTCCCTTTGCTCACCAAATGTAATAAATTCAGCTAATGCTTTTTGTGTATTCATAATATTTGTTATTCTTGGCTCACTGTTACTAAAAAGAATTATAATGACTCAACTTAACTGCGCTCAATGCCACAGTACTCTAACGTGTAATGTAGACGATATATCAGCGTGTTGGTGCAATGAGCTGCCGGCTATTTTACCGCTTGATATCACAGCAACAAGTTGTTTATGCCGCAAGTGCACGCTCAATAAAATAAATACTTTTTTAAAGGGTGTTTATACACAACCTATTAAAACTCAAATAGACTTTGCAAAACAATTTAGAGGTAACGACAATTTAATTGAAGGGCTCGACTACACCATGCAAAGTGGTTACATGATATTTAGTAAGTGGTTTTTTTTAAAGCGTGGTTCGTGCTGCAAAAATGGTTGCAAAAATTGCCCTTATGGTTTTAGAAAATAAAAACCATTTAATACAAATACGAGCAAACATTGGTTTTTACCTTCTTATTTTCTTCTCTTTCACTTCTCCTTGTGAATAATATTTTTAAGTGCAATTATTCACAAAGAGGTTTAGAGGCACTGCGCTTTTAGAGTAAGCGATTGTATAAAAATAGTATTCAAATACGAGTAAGCACTGGTTTTTATCTTCTCATTTTCATCTCTTTCACTTCTCCTTGTGAGTAATATTTTAAATGCTGTTACCCCCTGTGTCAGGATAGTTGTCGCCTCTAACTTTTAATAGAGGCAGATAAAATGAGACGTCGATTTACACAAGAATTTAAAGTTCAAGCTGTTGAAAAAGCATTATCTCAATGTGATGA
>NZ_JADYXC010000019.1:0-96031 GCF_015864505.1 Pseudoalteromonas sp. SWYJ118
CTTAGTTTTAAACTTTCTTTTGGAAGATTTAAAACCGAAGTTTTATTTAACTCTCTGAGTTGTTCCTGCCTCGCTATGCGTTGGCGTTTCCCGTCTCAGTGGGGTCGCATTATAGGGAGATTCGAGCGGGGGTCAATGTTTTATTTCAGCTTTTTGACAATTAAATGAATTTAGTATGAAAGCTATACAAATAAAGGGTTGCGAGGCTTTTTCTGCCTATTAAACAATCAACATATGAGCGACAAAACTATGTGCATACATAAAATTATACTATTTGGCTCTGTTAGGTTAAGCCAACTAAAGTTAGTCAGTTGGCTTTTGATAAAATATTGCGTATGTCGTTAATTAAAAGCTGTAATTAAAGCCTGCGTAATAGCGCCGACCCGAATAGCTCGAGTTAAGTAATCTTGCATCTGTATCATCACCTAAGCGCGTTACCGATTCCGACTTAGTTAAATTAATAACAGCAGCTGTTAAGCTTAGCCCTTCATACAAATTAACCGATGCATTAACGTCAACTTGCTCGTATGGATCTTGATATACATTTAACCCACTATTAAGGCCTAATACTGTCTCCCCTCGTTTGTTATATGAAGCGCGCACATTAAAAGCGTCACCTTCATAATAAACAGAAGTGTTGTACTGATACTTTGCACTACCTATTAATGCCGACTGACCAAATTCTTCACCATTTACAGTTACATCTGCTTTGTTAGTTTTGTTATAGGTGTAGTTTGCGTAAAAGCCAAAACCATTATCAAAGGCATGCTGGATAAATACTTCCGCGCCTTTAGATACCGCATCGGTACCATTACCTACAGTGCTGTACGGGGCTATATTAATAATACCGGCATCCACTATGTTATTTTTACCGGCAAAACTTTGCTCTACATCTATTACCAGTGGCACAACAAAGTTATCTACTTTTTTATGGAAAAGCGCCAATCCAATAGCAGAACCCTCGCTGTAATAATACTCAATAGATAAATCTGCTTGAACTGATTCAAATGGTTTCAAGTTTTTATTACCGCCACTACCGCTAAAACCAGGCAATTCATTAAATGCAGCTCTATCATCGGCCCATTCATCCGATACAAACGTAATACGCTGCTGCGCACCTAAATCGCTGTAGTCAGGACGAGACATTACTTTTGCTATTGCCCCACGTATAACTAAATCGTCAGTTGCATCCCACGCTATATTAAAGCTGGGTAGTATTTGAGTATCTTTGTTTTGCTGAGTGACTAACTGATAGTCTTCTACAAAACGTGCGTCACCCGTTACTGGCTCACCTGTTGCGTTATTTGTGTGATCTAATTGGTAGGTATATAAGTCGGTAGATGAAGTAAATGTTTTAGTTTGTACTACGCGTACGCCCAAATTACCTCTTACTTCACTAAACTCAAAATCGCCTTGAATATAAAAAGCAGATATTTTTTCTTCAATGTCGTAAACAAAGTTATCTTCAATACGTGTATAAGGAACATAGTTAGCAGTGACCATATCGCGGTATTTATCCCAATCGATACTTGGCATTTGGTTTATATTAAAACCACCAGCAATATTACTCTCATTCGTAAATACATTTTGAGCTAATGGCATTCCACCATTCCACTGGTAGCTATCAAAACGCGTAATACCTTGCTCGCTTGCTTCGCCCGCAGCTATATCAAAATTAGGATCTAAAAAGAAGGTGTTGCCGGTTTCACGGTGAAGGGTTGAGTTACGGTATTTAACACCGGTTCTAATTGTTTTTAAAAAGCCCCAATCAACATAAAAATCCACATCAGCTTGGTAATAATCTTCTTCTAGCTCACTGCGTACAAAACTTGAGTTTGAAGAACCCGCATCACGACCGCCTCCAATTCCATTTTGTAAGTTAGTTAATGTATTAGGGTCAATATTAAGTGATACATTATTTTGGTTGAGTGACCAGCCTGCCGTTTGAGCTGCATTTTGTATAGCAGTGGCGTTTTCGCCGGCGTTTGAACTTTTATATGCAGCCTCCCAGCTTTCTTCTGGCCCTCCTTCTGATTTTGTATTACCCACAACAAAACGCGCTTTAAAATTATCGCCTTCGTAAGTTAAATTAAAATCAAAGGTATCTGAAGTAGATTCTTCACGTACATAACTTCCGCGCATCCACGGAAACTGCATATCACTTTCAATACCGCTTGCCATCGCATCGTATTGCATACCAGTGACAATAGTGCCCGATTCATCAAGGTTAACATCCGTTAAAAAGTCAGGATTGAGTGACCACTCAGGTATATCAATCACAGATTCTGTTCTGTCTTGCCCGAGCGTAAAGCCAAAGTAATTAAATCCAAGCTCTAAACGATTTGTTGGTCGCCATTGCGTACTAAATTGAATTCCTTCACGCTCACGTTTTTCGTTAAGAACTGAACCTCGCACAACTTGTGGAAACCAAACTCCATCGTAACTGTTTCCGTTTGCATCATTAATAGTATCCCAGCCGTTATTGTTATCAACTGCGTTACTGTTTATATCTGAAGGTTGTCCACCGCCGGTGTAACGCCACACATTTGAATCAGTTCCGCCCGAAAGAGTTCGGTTTGTCCGCTCCTGATACGTATAGCCTACCAATACACCGAAGTCTTCGTCATCGTTTTTCCATGAATATAAACCCGTAAACTGTGGTTCGTATTCTTTTGTAACATCAGCGTAAGTACTCTCTACATTAAATACACCTGAGTTTGCATCCATACTTAAAGGTTTTCGGCTATGCATTAATACAGTACCACCAACCCCACCTTCATCTAAGCGTGCCTCTGGCGATTTATAAATCTCGACACTTTCAATCATCGAAGACGGTAACAAAGCATAGTCAAATGAACGCGAAGGTTCACCCGGGGAAGACGCAATAAAATTACCATTAAGCTGTGTAAAAGTAAGTTCTGATGATAAACCACGAATACTGACTGACGAACCTTCCCCACCATCACGCTCAATTACCACACCGGGTACACGCTGAAGAGAGTCTGCTACATTTTTATCAGGGAATTTTCCAATATCTTCAGCGGTAATTGCATCAACCACAGAGCCTGACATACGTTTTACATCTAAGTTTTCGGCCATGCTTGAACGGATACCACGTACTTCTATTACTTCTATATCTTTTGTGTGCTGCGAGTTTTCGTTTTCTTGCGCTGCAAAAGCACACGTAGAACCCAAAACAGAAAAAATTGATACATAAAGTGATGACTTACAAAACGTTGAAAAAGGGAAAGGGTATATACTTGCTAATATCATGTGAGAGGTTGTTCCATTTAAATCTGCTCATAAAACTAAAGCGAGAAGTTAGTCCTTTTACGTAAACTATTTACGTAATGGCAAAAATTGTTCCTAATTTTACACAGCCAAACTTAATGGTTTGTTAACCAACAATATAAAATCGAGTGGATCCTCTTTTAACTGTATTTATACCTATTAAATGAAAGTTAAAACCCAGCCCACACATCAAAGCCGCTCTTAATTAACAAACTAAGAGAGGCTTTGCTGTGTTTAATAGCTTGATAAAATAATTACAGTGGGTAAATCATCATAAAGTGTATATAGAAAACGAAGGTGTATAATTAGGAGATGTAGTCAGCAGCTTACATTTTAAAAAGCAAAGCTGCCGAATGATATTTAAAAAGTAGAAAACCCTAAAGAACAGATGACTTTTCAAGTGTAGCAATAACCTCTGAAAGCTCGAGTAATGTAGGCTTTCCACCGTGATAGTTAGTATCTATATGGTAACTATTGCCAACCCAGAAAGGTGCTTTAGTTGAGTTATGTCCATGTATTGAAAAGTCGACTCCATGACTTTTAACTACCTTATTTTGTTTAACTACTTCGCGATCCCACAATAGAGATTGCACAGTCACCGATTTATCATCAGGATAATTTTCCCAATCCCACGATTGCGGAAATGTATGAGACAACCCAATTTTATAACCGCGATATTCAAGTACTATCGAAAGCGGCTTTGTTAGTAACTCATTACACATAACATCGAGCTTTTCACTCGATACATACTTATGCCAATTGCCACCATTGTCCGTCCATAATTTAAAAGCGGCAGCATCATTACTTAATAATGACTCCAGCATTAAATGCTCATGATTACCTAATATCAAACATGCCTTAATTTCGTGTAAGTACGTAAATAAATCATATGTTTTATCCCCACGATCAATAAAATCACCTAAACAAAATAAAGTGTCGCTTTGCGGGTTAAAATTTACGGTATTAAGTGCGCTTTTTAACGCTGGTAAATCACCATCAAGATCGCCAATTACAAATACTCGGCACTTATCATTTATGAATACGGCTTGTTTTGAAGATACAGCCTGAATAGCGTTAATACCTATATCCAAAATAGACTCCTATAGAATGCAATCTAAAACTTAGATTAATACTTGAGTTTATAAAGCCTTAAGGTAACACAATATAGTTGATAATTAATGAAGGTAATAAGATTTGATTGAAACTAAAAACACATGACGGCGGATTTTTGCTACAAGCTACATAAGTAATGTAGATAGTTTTTAGCCGATAGTAAAAAGCGGCTTAGCAAAATACCTAAACAAGCTATTAGCTAGTTAACAGCACATATTTATCAGCCAGTTCATCTAAGCTTTCACGCTTATTTGGATCAGGCTTTATACAGTCAATAGGGCAAACACTTACACAAGTAGGTTTATCGTAATGCCCTACACATTCAGTACATTTACTAGCATCAATTTGATATATTTTAGCTCCCATATAAATAGCCTCATTAGGGCATTCAGGATCGCACATGTCGCAGTTAATGCATTTGTTATTTATGAGTAGAGCCACTTATAAGCCTCTTCAATTAATATCATTATAAAACAAAAAGATAGAGCTAAACTAAATGTTTTTTGACTACTTTTGATACAAGTCCAGTTCAATAATAAACCTTTATTTTTCTTTAAATCGTAGCACACATTCGTAACACACCATTTTATTTTTAGGTGTAAATTGCAGCCACGAATTATGCCTATTTTTCTCTGTTGCTTTGTTGATCTCAATCAATAAAAATCGCCGCAAGGCCTTTATTTATATAGGTTATTACAAAGTGAAGCACTCTTTATCAACGCTTACCAAAGTTCAATACACGAAAGCTAAACTAGAATGGAACCAGCTCAAACCGCCGTTTTCTATGCAGCACATAAATCGGTGTGTTATTTTGGCCACTAAAATCATCTTTTTTAAAGGAAAAGAGAATTTAAAACAAGGGACTAAAAAATTAGACACTAAGCGTTTATCTAAATATGAAGCACAACACAGTCTTCGTATCATATTTACGTTATCTAACATTGTGCCTTTTTACTCGATCTTATCTAAATCGTTTTTAGCTCCAACTGAAACCTCTAGCTTAAAGTGGTTTTGGTACGTTTCTTCAAAAGTCTTTTATTTGGTGGACTAGGTTGATTGAAGTTTAAAAAGCAGAAATATCTGACAATGTAGTTTGGCTAACACCATAACGACTCAAAAATTTTAGCCGTTATGCTGTTTATTGCTAGATTGTTTTTAAATAAGTTACCCGGTCTTTAAACCAGCTATTAACCATACGTTGGCTAAAGCTGTTCATTGGGCTGCTGGCATTAGTACGTAATTTACCCCATGATTTTTGCAGTTTAATATCAAACGTAGTATCCAATTCATCATGTAATTGAGTAGCAATATTTAGTATTGCTAAAACGGTTAGTGGATTTTCTGTTTGTTCTATTAAGCTTTCTAAATCAGCCTTGGGAGATATCCCTTGATTAAGAGCCAAGTACTGAATAGCCCTACCTCGATTAAGTGCACTACTGTCATGTAGTTTTATTTTATTGATTAAAGGTAATAACTCATTTGCCTCACTACCAAACGATAACAGCGTATTCATTGCCCAATAGCGATCCCATTGTTCATTTGATAACAATACTGCCTTTAACTTATTTTTTACTTGTTCAAACGGTTGTAGGCTCATATCTATTATATTGATAAAGCGGGCAATATTACTTTTGTGCTTTAAACCAAAAGTATTGGGGTCATCTTTTGCAATATCGACTAAATAAGATTCAGGATAAAAAGCTAAATCGGGCATCGATCGCAGCTTTTTTTGTAATCCTGTACGCATTTCAATCACTTCATCCGTGTATTGTGGTAATAGTGCTAAATTTTCAGTTTCGAAAGGATCTTGTTCAAGGTCGTATAATGCCTCTAACGGCTTATGTTTAAAAAAAGCACTTTGTACAGAGTTTAACTTGTTAGCCTTAAATAGGTATTTCCACTCTCTGTAAGCGGCCTGTTTATAACGGTAACTTGAAAACAATCCATCTGGGTTAAAAGGTAAATAGTTACGAATATATTTATATTTACCTTTGCC
The DNA here is from genome assembly GCF_015864505.1 of Pseudoalteromonas sp. SWYJ118. NCBI lineage: Bacteria > Pseudomonadati > Pseudomonadota > Gammaproteobacteria > Alteromonadales > Pseudoalteromonadaceae > Pseudoalteromonas > Pseudoalteromonas sp. SWYJ118. The sequence goes on from NZ_JADYXC010000019.1 coordinate 6,401, forward strand.
AAAGCCTCTTACCATATCGTATTTTTCATCAAATCTATCGGCAAATGAAAAGTTTGTATCACGCTTATTTAAATCATCTAAACTTAAATTTTTTGACAAAAAGCTTTCGCCATCCTGCAACTTAGATTTAGGTAAACCTGCCAGTTCAAGCAAGGTAGGGGCAAAATCTATAAAACTAATAATGCCATCTACTCGAGTCGATAGCTTAGCTTGTAAATCTTTATGTAATAAATGTCGAAAATTCTTTGGTACACGAACAACTAAAGGAACATTAAGGCCTCTTTGTGAAACAAACCCTTTGCTACCTGGTAAAACACCACCATGATCACCAAAATAAAATATGAATGTATCCTCTAATAATCCTTCCTCTTTAAGCTGATTTATTACCACGCCCATCTCTTTATCTACTTTTTTATGTAAGTCGAGATAACGAGCGTACGTATATCTGAATAGTTCAGTATTGGGGTGGATAGGATCTAATTCTACTAAATTGGGATTATGTATCGTTGGTAAATTTTCTATATCGCTTTCAGGAAAGTGTAGTTTTCCTTCATGCGTGGTTTTCCACGTTTGCATATGAAAGAAAGGTTGGCCTGCTTTGCGATTATGCCAGCTCGCTCCCTTTTTTGACGAGCTCCAATTATTCTGTGGTGAGATAAAGTTATAGTCTTCTTTGGCATCATTTGACGTGTAATAACCTGCTTTAGTGAGGTAATCACTTATTGTGCTTAATTCTTTAGGTAAGTTTATACGCTCAAATGGGCGGTGATATTCCATTGCTAATTTAGCAGGATACGCCCCCAGGGCGAGCGTTGTTCTTGCTGTTGAACATACAGGCGAGTTAGAAAATGCATTATTAAACACTAAGCCTTGCTCTGCCAAAAACTCTATATTGGGCATTTCAGCGCCTTTAGCGTTATACAATTTTAAATACCGTTTCGAGTTATCCTCTGATACTAACCAAACAAAATTTGGCCTTTTTTCAATCGCTTTTTTGGAAATAGGCGAGTCATCATTCGATATAGCAGAAGACTCACAACCCGATAACAGAGCAGAGGCAAGGCATATCGTTAGTATATGTCTCATTCCTAATTTTTTTATTGTCATAATATTCATCACTTATTAAGATACAAAAATAGCGGCACTCAGTACGCTTATTTAGTTAGTTAGTTAGTTAGTTAGTTAGTTAGTTAGTTAGTTAGTTAGTTAGTTAGTTANGAACTGATCCAGCAGGAACAGTAACGTTCATTTTATTATCAGTTATATGAAACGCTTCTTTAGATAAAATATCTTTTACCCATTTCGCTTTTTTATGAAAATGTATAGTTACATCTCTATCTTGAGGGTCAATATAGCCTTGATCGACTAAAATAATACGGCTATGTTTCTCGTCTAACTTAATTACAGACCAAGCAGAACCTTCAACACGTATAGGTAAATTTTGTGCTCCGAGCTCAATTGAGTGTTGCATCTCTGGGTAAAATTCTTCTGCACCTATCTCTTTATCATTACTAAAACCGACTCTTCCATTTGATACAAAATAAGGGGTATTTTGTTTTTTTAATTGCGCTGCAGATTCTATAGGGGCGATTGGGATCATGCCATTTGGCATTGGCGGAATGAAATTCAACCATCTATATTGCACACCTAAGGCCGCTCTAGAATAATCATACTTTGGTAAGTTTGTACCCGCCCATTGAATTTGCCCTAAACTCATCAAAGCATTGGAGTCATTTTCACTGTAGTGATTCATTTCGTGATGATTAGTTATTGAATGAGCTAACTCTATGTCTACATCTTTTATTAGCATCCATGAACCGATTGATTGCATTGCATCTTTTTCAACAATCGGTAAAACACCCGACTTCATTAATGCAAATAGAACATTTAATCCTGGCTGCTCGGTATAACGGCTATCAAAAATAATACCCATTCTTGAACCATACGCAGCTCTTAACACGGCAGTTCTAAGGTAGGGAGATACACTGCGCTGTCCACCAGGGCTAAGAGGACGCCAACTGGTTGGGTTATCATCAACAAGTCTCATTGCGTAATCGTTAACATAACCACCTAAAAACATGCCAACTCTACCGGTAAAATTTATATCTTGCGTACGTGATGTCGTATCCTCAGCAGAAGGAACTAAAATATCAGCGTACTGCCCAGAAAAAAACATATCTTTCCAAGGTTGCTGTTGAGAAGTCGTAGCCCAAAAAACATCTTTATATCTAAAATATAATTTTGCTTTGCCTTGCTTACGCATTGCTTTGGCTAAGCGTGGCATATACTCCGAGATAAAATAAAGTACTCTTGGATCTTTCGGGTCGTGCATTTCAGCATATAAAAAGCCAAGAGCGGTATTAGGAGCGGCCTCTAATATAGCCTCCATTGTGTCAATACTAACCCCAAATGGGTCTATACCGTGACCAGACCAAACAACAAAACTTTTTCCTTTGGCCTCAAATGCCTTCGCTTTTTTAATTAATTGCTCTCGCGTATCTTTGTATTTACCTCGGCGATCTTGCTTAAGCGCAATTTTGCCTATTTTTTTAACTAATTGGCTGCGATCCCATTTTTCAGTCCATCGCTCTTGGGCTACGCTAAGAAAATCGGCACCATTGAGTTTTTCCACATCACTATTTAGCTCTGCTTTAGTTAGCATTACCCAAGGTTCATTAGATTTCTTTTGGTAACTTGGCATTTCAAAAGCTAATGTTTGTTCATACAAATCATTAATATTTTTTTCAACTTGCGCTAACCGACCGGTTAATTGATGAGGAGTGTCTAACCAATTTTTATTATTTAAATCAAAACTATAAATAGTATTACCTCCACCAATTTGGCCTGCCGCAAAAAGTTTTTCGCTAGTGGCTGATAACTCTATATCATTAAAAATAAGGCCGGTGTGCTTTTCGCCAACTTGTTTTATTAACTTTCCTTTTGCATCAATTAAATAAGTAAGCCCCCCAAATTGAAGTACTATTTCGTTATACTTAGGTAATAGTGATGTGCCGTACACATGCGCATAACGCTGTCTTTGTGCAGATGCTATTTTAAAGTCTGCAATGCGTTTAAATTTGCTATTGTAAGCAACAAACGATGCAGCAGACTTTTGACCACTTTTATAATCACCGAAAAATAATAAATCGTCTAAACCATCCTGATCTAAGTCTGCGATGTCGATATCCGTTATCATCATATTTTTAGAAATGTCTTTAACATTTCGATCTGCAGGGCTAATTTTGCTTATTACCTTCTTTGATTTAGGGTCAATAAATCCCATAAAATCCCAACGATACTTATCACGATCTAAAGTAAAAACAAATAAGCTGTCTTTGTCGCTGGATAAAAAACGACCTGATTCTATTTTGCGAACCACACCCTCTAATTTTGTTTCGCTGAGTAGTTGTCCATTACTATTTAGCTCATACAAAATAAAGTTATTCCCCCCTGCGTAAATCCGTTTTTCACCGTCAACACGTGCTACTGCAACTTCACTAAAGCGAACTTTTTTAGGTGGAGTAAATTTCCAAAGAGGGGCTACCTTATTTTTAGATGTGGTATCCCATGCATAAATACTTCCATCAGCACTTGCTGCTATTAGCTCATCAGATTGATCATTATTTAAATCCGTACTATTTATCTCAAAAAGTACTGCTTTATTTTGAGTTGCGCTTCGCCACAGCTCTTCACCATTTGAACTATAACTTGCTACAGCACCATCTAATTCAGATGTATAAACAACGGGTTGACCATTTACTGTACCACTTGTAATTTGACGAAGACCATTGCCCTGTGTCGTAAAATAATCTTGTGAAACTTCACTTGCAAAGCTGCTAACACAGAAAAGTAACGTTATTGATGCCGCGCTTAATTTATTAACAATTTTTTTCATTGATATACCCTCACCTTTAGGTGAATTGAGAAACTTTAATATAATGTGTGTGTTTTAATGCGATAGTTAAATATTTACCTACTTAATTTATAAACAGGCCCTAAAAAAACGTGTAGAGGTGCGCTCCTAAAAGATAAATTTTAGAGTGGCGTGTTTATTTAAGTTACCCGTTGTTTATTTAAAGTAGGCGTTATAAAAGCTTATATAAGCAATATAAAACTGACTAAAAGTACTTATTATTAAAATACTCATTTTAGTTTTTAGCTCTTTTATAAGTTGTTGTGGGACTAAGTAGCTGGGACTTACTTTCAGAGAATCCTTGTAAAATATTATTTATAGAAATGGTAATATTGTCGCTGTTGTTTATTAAAAACAATGAGTCATATTTTTTACGCTCAGGATATCCAGTCGTTTTTTCAATGATGTTATTTTCAAAAACTAAATGTGAAACAGAAAATAAATTGAGAATAGGCGCTTTATCAAACACTTTGAATGTGTTGCCTTTTATTACAATATTTTTGTTATATCGTGATGTTTCTTTAAACTGCTCATCAATTCCAGCGTCTACGGCTATAACCCCCTGCCCCCACTGACTATAAAAACTATTTTCAAAAATATTATTTTTAATCGTTACATCTCGAACGCCACCTTGCTCAAACCAAAAATTTGCGTCGCCTTCAAATAAAATGGCCGATCCCGATGTATGAAAATAGTTATTTTCAACTAACGTTTTACCGCGGCTATTTAACAACATACCTCTGGCTCGGTTTTTACGAATTGTATTTCCTTTAATTATGACGTGTGCATAATCTCGAACCTCAGCAACAGAATCACCTTTTTGTAACCGGCTATCAAATGGCTTAACAAACTCAATTCGCGTTACTTCATTACTAACTCGAGTACTCTTTGCAACCAAAGCTGACCCATAAGTTATCAAACTGGGGCCATGAACTAGCTCTAACTCAGTTTCTGAGCCTATAAAATCGAAACCAAATTGCTGTGGATGTTGTAGCTTAATTTCTACCGTTTTATCATCTATAATTTTATCAATTGCAGCATAAATTCCATGTATGTTAGTTGCATCATCCTTTTGACTTTCGAATAAGTTATCAATCAACTTAATTTTTCCAGTACAATTAACAAAATGCGTTGCATCCGCTGTTGTGCTTACAATACGCCCTTTGCTAGGAGAGACTTTAGAGTCTTTGATTGTAATATTATGAGATCGTTGAGCAATTACTCCCATCCCCCCTGCATGATGAATGGTAATATTATGAAGTTCGACATTGTTACTGTCTGAAATAACCACACCGGGGTAATCACGATGCTTTGCCTGAAAAACTAATATATTTCCAACTTTTGCTTTCAAATTTGGATGAAAAATTCTTACAACGTCGCCTCCATCTAGCTTTTCAGCACGTAAAGCATTTCCAGTAAATATATCTTGCGCCATATACTCAGGCTCACGCAGTGCAAAGTTAAACTCTAATACACGCTTGTATTCATATTTATATTCATCTTGCGAAATTTGTTTACGTTTAAGTCTGTCTTTACTTTTTATTCCTGAGGCTTGAAATAGCTGAGACTGAAATTTTAAAATACCGGCCTCATTAATCTTATAAGGGAATTGGTCTGTAAATTTTAAATCTAAATACCCTTTTCCAGCACCAACAATTAATGCTTCGGAGTGAAAAGCCCGAGAAAAGTCGATAGAAAAATTACGAAGTATAATATGACTACTTTCATCTAAAATAAATGGCACTAAACCACCATGAAAAATAAAAGTAGAGTTATTTCCATCTATTTCAAGATTATTAAATAATGACAAAGGAAATGTAATACGTTTAATACCTGGGTCATTATTGCTTATATACATTAATCTATCGGCGGCTCGCTCTTCATAAAAGTCGTACCGACCTTTAGGAAAAGTGATTTTTGTTGCACCGATTTTTTTAGCCTCTTGCAAAGCTTTATATAAGCTATGGGTACTGTCGGATCCTGTATCTTTAATCGCGCCAAAGTCGCTTATATCTATCACTTTATCATTTGCAATAGTGCACAAGCTAAATAGAAATAGAGATAGAGATAAACTCAAAGTGAATTTAACGACAGAAATAAACATAAAAGATCCTTTGCCATATAATTTGATTGAAGTTACTTAATAGAGCCGTCGTCTATTAAAGTGCCTTTAGAGCTATCATCAACGATAAGCACTCGTTGTACTTTGCCATTATAAGTATTGTTTTTAAGTTCAATATTTTCACTGTTAACAAACTCAAAAAGTGGGCTATCTGGATGCAATACAGGCTGGTTAATATTACGATTAATCGTATTACCCGACACCGTTAAACCGCCAACTCTATCAGCCCAAACAATACGATTACCAAAGCTATTTATTGTGTTATTTTCAAATCGAATGTTGCGATCGTATATCTCATCTTGATTAAAACTTGTGCTAAGTCTTGGTGTTATGTTTAAAACCGCATGAGGTTTCCCTGCATAAGCTACATAGTCAAAAGTATTGTTTCTTATGAGTACGTCCTCTACTGCACCCGATTCGTACCAAAAGAAGGTTTCTCCACGAAACAAAATTGATGACATCATTGATGAAAAGAAATTATCTTCAATAACGGTTTTTAATGGTGTTTTTAAAACTACATTACGCGCGCGGTGGTTTTTAATGATGGTTTTACGCATTGTGAAAGTAGGGTTCCACGTTTTATTTTCTAACAAGTCACCTTTGGTAAGCTGTTTTGGCAAGCTATCTTTGAACTTAATCTGCGTATAATTTTCATTAATTATGTTTACCGATTCAACTATATTTATATTTTCTCTTTTGGTATTTGGCTGGTGTATAAACCAAATTTCATCACCTTGACCAGTAAACTCAAATCCTGTTTGCTCAAAGTGACCAAACTTGACCAATACAGTGTGACTATCAATTATTTTGTCAACTATGGTGTAAGTACCATGTACGTTTGCACCGTCATCTAGCATATTTTCAAAACGACTATTTTCTATTAAAATATCGCCCTTACAATTAGCAAAGTGAGTTGCATCAGCCGTTGTAGAAATTAAGCGCTCTGAACCATCACGTAAATAAACGCCTGAGTTTAGAATCTGAATGTCTTCACTTTTTTCAAATAAAAACCCCATTCCTAAAGCGTGATGTATAACTACATTATCAAACACTATATTTTTAGAATTTTTCACTTGAAAAGCAGGTGCGTACCGATGTGTTTCTCTGTCGCCTTTTGAGCTTGTTAACGAGCCAATCGGAGGGTGATTTTTAAGTTTTTCGTGAATTCTTAAAACACCATTTCCTAAGTCTTCTACGTTATCTGACTTGCTTTTACTGTCTATACCACCATGAACAACTCGCTTTTCATTTTTATCCCAAGCAAGTGTAGAGCCTAAATAGTCATAACTAAATCCATCAACATTTGGGAACCGAATTTTTCCTCCTTTAAGATCCCACTGATGATCGCCTTTAACAGGCCTTACGTCTCGATACCCTTGTTTCTCATTTACTGCCAGTACTTCAGCTACAAACGTAAACGGTATATCCCAATCAATAGTAATGTTGCTAACTTTAACGCTTTTATTATTATAAAATTCAAATGGCGCTATTTGCCCATGAAAAATAAATTCAGACCCAGCACCTTCAATTTCAACTGAGTCAAAACCATCTAAAGAAAAAGCTATTTTTTTTAATCCATTACCATGATTGGTAATTCGTCGGTACTCACTTGATGCATATTCAGGTAAAAACTTATAAGTCCCTTTCTTAAATACAATTTTTAAATCTTTATCTTTTACATTTTTCAGAGCGCTGCGAATAATCGGGGTCATATCCTGCGCTACCGGTTCAAAAGTTAAAACCTCTTTAGCGTACAACTGCATAGAAAGCAGCGGTAAAGCACTTAAAATTAAGGGGATTACTTTAGTTTTATAATTCATTCTTATGTCTCAATTTTTTATGGGTTGTGTTTATGATCTTAATTGAACGCTCAGAATTAATATTTCTGAGCGCTCAGCGCCTAAGCTACTGAAATTTCTTTCGGTATATATGCTCTATTTCGCTGTAATACGGCGTTTTAGGCTTTGGCATGTAGGCTGGCCATTGGATTGGTGAATACACTTTATCACCCGGTATATTTACTGAATCAGGATGGTGTAATCGATAGCTTTCACATTGAGTACTTACACAATTTTTACCCCATATATCAAGCACCTCTTTAACTGCTCGCTCAGACTCTGGATATGCACCCTTGTCGTCTGTTTTGGCAATCCAATCGAGTAAAATTTGGCGATGACGTAAGAGCTCTTTTTTATACTTAGGCAATGCAGCTAAATTTTTAATTTGGTCAGGGTCTGATTGCAGATCATATAACTCCTCTACCGGCTTTGTTGCAGAATAGTATGCTGCTTGCACTGGGGTTAGCTTACCTTCTTCATATAAAGCACGAGCCTCTATAGAGTATTGTTTTTTATCGCGGTATTGCGGTTGAGCGCTCGAAAGCTCTGGATGAAATTGGCGTATGTAACGGTATTTTTCAGTTCGTACGCTTCTCGCTCTGTCAAATGTATAATCCATTCGATCTTTGGCTGAAATAACGTAATCTCGACCTGAAAACTCTTCAGAAAAAACATTCTTACCGTCATAATAAGAAGGAATATCAATCCCGGCTAAAGCAAGGCTGGTTGCTGGTATATCTAAACCGCTGATCAAATCATTTCTTACAGCACCTTTACCTTTTAATAGCTCTTTACCTGCAGGCCAACTGATAATTAAAGGTACTTTTACGCCATCCTCATAAAGCTCCTGTTTGTGACGAAGTAACAGCATGCCATGATCTGAAAACCAAAAAATTGCAGTGTTTTCTAATATATTATTGTCATCTAACTCTTTTAAAATTTGGCCTAATTCGATATCAGACAAAACTTGAGTTTTATAATGCTTTGCCCATTCAGCGCGTGTTGCCGGGGTATCTGCATAATAAGGTGGAAGCGTCATTTTATCAGGGTCGACTTGAGGAACGTCTTTACCCTTAAAGTTATGATGCTTTCCGCCTTGTAGCTGTATCTGACCAAAAAACGGTTTATTTTTAAGGTTTTTGGCCCAATCAAATTTAGTGCCGTCATGTGCACCTTGAAAGCCCGCTTTTCCTTCGTGAGCATTGTAAAGTTTGCTACGATCATACTTAAAATTGTAATCATCTTTACCAATATTAAATGTCTGATATCCAGCATCAACAAACAGCTCTGGAACCGTTTTATATCCTTCTGGTAAAAAAGTCGCATTGTAACTGGCACGACTAGAACGATGATTTTGAAGGCCCAAGGTCGTTTGATATTGCCCTGTAATTAATGCTGAACGTGTTGCAGAACACACTGGAGCAGGCTGGTGTGCATTTGTAAAACGAACGCCTTGATCTGCAAATTGTTTAATATTTGGTGTTGATACAGTGTAATCACCCCAAGCATTATTCCACGGATTTTGATCCTCCATATAAATCCACAAAATATTTGTCGGTTTTTTTTGATTAACGGCTAATTTAGTTTTATCTATATTTTTAATACTTTTTGAGGTACTCACCTCTACATTAGCGTGTGCGCTAACTGTAATTAGCATTGTTATTGGTAAAAAAATTCTAAGTAACATAAAAGGCCTTTTATAAAAAATGATACAAGCAATTAAATGTATCAATAAGTTGAAATACAGAACCGTTTGTTATTTTCATCCAAGAAAAACACTCCTCAGCTAACTACTCTAAAGTAATGCTTTTCCCTTCCACGATTAATCAGCCAATCGCAGCTAGGCAAATATCGCCGCGACCACTGCAACACGGGCTATCTGCTTACTGGCTAATTAATACAACTGAATCTGAAATTAATTTTTCTCCACTAGCAGTCACTTTTATTTCCCCTAGCATGTTTTTATTACTTTTAACGATTAACATGGCTTTGCCGTAAAAGGCATGACGATAATCAGCTTGAAATGGGGCTGTTGTTGCCGAATCACCATTTCCGACCCCAATAATTTCGCCAGCACCTTCAACTTTAAAATTAATTTTATTATCAGCATCAGGAACTAAATTACCGTCTTTGTCTGTAATCTCTACGGTGATATAAGAAAGATCATAACCATCTGCGCTCAGTATTTTTCTATCAGGAGATAGCGCTATTTGAGCTGCTTTACCTGCTGTTTTAACCGTTTTAACAGAAACCACTTTATTATTTGTATATGCTACAACCTTAATTTCACCAGGTTGATACTCTACGTCCCAACGCAGTCGATACGGAGAATCAAAGTATTTAACCGACTTGTCGTAACGTAGGCTGACAGGTAAGCGTACTTTATCTTCACCTTTTCGTTTTCTTCCTTTAGATTGACCATTTACAAATAACTCAACCTCTTCAGCATTTGTATATGCAAAAACAGGGATTGTTTCACCGACTTTTTCGGGCCAGTTCCAATGTGGTAATACGTGTACCATTGGTTTTTTTGTCCACTGGCTTTGGTAAAGGTAAAATCTATCTTTTTTAAATCCAACTAAATCAACAGCCCCAAATGATGAACTTCGTGCTGGCCAATCTTGATTCCAATAAAACTTATTTCCATGATCACGACCACCGTAAGGCGTAGGCTCGCCAATATAGTCAAAACCTGTCCATATATACTCACCCATAACACTTGGATTATTCTTTAAATTTTCGAATTCTATATCTGGGATATAAGCCCAAGGAGGAGTGATCACATCAAAACTGGTGACATATTTAGACTCATGCTTATTATATTTTTCAATTGGGAAATGATACACACCACGCGTACTTACAACAGATGATGTCTCCGTTCCTACAATTATCCAATCGGGGTGTGCTTGCTTAATTTCTTGATATTTATAAGCCTTATAATTTAGACCCACAATGTCCATTTCTTGTGCCATGCCTTTATCTATAAAGTCAGGGTACATGCTCAAGCCATTGGTAACTAAACGGGTAGGGTCTTCGTCATGTGCAATACGTTGTAAATTTTTAGCAACTTTCCAACCGTCATCTGTGCGCTGCTCCATAACCTCATTACCAATACTCCACATGATTACTGAAGGGTTGTTACGGTATTGTTTGATCATGTCTCGTAAATCGCGGTCATGCCACTGTTCAAAGTTCTTATTGTATCCATTTACTACAGCAGGTTTTTCAATTTCCCACATATCGAAAGATTCAACTTGCAATAAAATTCCCATTTTATCAGCCAATTCAACCAACTCTGGTGATGGAGGGTTATGAGAAGTTCGAACAGAGTTAGCGCCCATTTCTTTCATTATTTCTAGCTTTCTTTCAATAGCACGCTTATTAACAATAGCGCCTAGCGGCCCATTGTCGTGGTGTAAACAAACACCCTGAATTTGAACTCTTCGGTCATTGAGCCAAAAGCCATCGTCAGCCTTAAATTCAATTTTTCGAACACCTAGCGGTACAGAATTTACATCAACAGTTTTTCCATCTTTTACAACGCTAGTAACTACCGTATATCTATATGGATCTTCAGTGTCCCATAGCCTAGGTTGACTAATTTTAAGTTGATGTTGGATTTTATGTTCACTATTTGCAGGTAATATAAGATCTAGAGCTGTCTCATCGACTACAACACCCTCAGCTGATTTTATACTTGTTTTTATAACAACAGCTTGAGACACTTTTTCGGTATTAATAACAGTGGTTTTATAATCAACAATCGCTTTATTTTTTGTAATAGCTGGGGTTGAAACAAATGTTTCCCATTGCTTAATATGTACTTTGTCGTTAATTTCAAGCCAAGTATTACGATAAATACCTGCTCCTGAGTACCAACGAGCTGAAAAATTTTCAGGAGATAACTTTACTGAAATCACATTTTCATCGCCTGGGTTGTTTAGATAAGGTGTAATATCAAATTCAAACGCAATATACCCAAATGGACGACTGATAACCTTATTTCCATTAACAAAAATTTCAGTGTTCGACATTGCACCATCGAAGGTGATAGAAACTGATTTCCCAAGGGTCGATTTTGCTAAAGTAAAATGCTTTCGATACCACGCTGTTCCAAATACCGGTAAACCACCATTTCTAGCACTGTAAGTTTTATCAAATGGTCCTTCAATTGCCCAGTCGTGAGGCAAGTTTAACGTTCGCCATTTTGAATCTTCAAATTTGCTTTTATCTGCACCAACGTGCTCACCTTTGGCAAATAACCAACCATCATTAAAACTTTCTCTCTCATTATTTGCCCAAGAATTAGCACTAATCATGCTTATTAGCATAATTAGTACTTTTAATGGCTTATATTTATTTACAAAATTGAAGTTCAAAATACTATTCCTGTATGACTTATTAACTAGGGATAACGTTATCCTTAAAAATTAAACTTAATTGAACGGTATGTCAATATCGCATTAACTTTATATAAACTTAAAAATCATATAAAAAAACATAAACAACTGATATTCATCGTAAAATAAATAGTTATGTTCCTCGTTCTTTACAATAAATTACATTGGGAGTTAATCAGGATAAACAGCAGGGGGGATCGTTATCCTAAGAGGAGGTAATTAAAACAAGTTAAATATAGGAGCTGATAACCTACAAATCTATTTTTTTAACTGATTTGCGCACAACTAAAGTAGGCATAAATAAATGCGTTCTTTGAACTATATCTTCTTTTTCTAAAGTCATTTGTAGTGACAGCTTTGTAGCATACTCAGACATTTCAATAATAGGGTAACGAATGGTCGTCAGTGCTGGGCGACATTTATGTGCTATATCAAGATCATCAAACCCCATAACAGATACGTCTTCAGGTACTCTTTTGCCTATATCAAATAGCGCGTTCATGAGGCATACCGCCATTTCATCATTGTAAGCAACAATCGCTGTGAAATTTGCGTTTCTTTTGTATAACTCTTTAACAGCATACACACAATATTCTTCAATATTCGAAACAACGTCTTTTACAGGACTGTGTTCAACAATATTTTCTTCAGGGATTGGGATCCCTTTTGATTGAAAAAATTGACGAACACCTCGAATACGTTCTTCTTGATCGTTGTTGAGATTTAAACTGACTAAAGCGATATCTCTATGGCCTTGGCTGTATAAATAATCAGCCGTCATTCGCCCACCTGATACATTATCAAGCCAAACACATCTTGACGCTAATTCAGGTATAAAGCGGTTAATAAAAACTAAACCTGGAATTTTTTCAGCGAGATCTTTTAAATCATCAACAGAGCCAGACTTACTGTGCAAAATAATATTTTCGCAACCGTGCTCTCGAAATGAGTTTATGGCATCTATTTCGTGCTCAGGATCGTTATGTGAATTACGCATCATTACTTGAAATGACTTTTGGCGTGCTGCGGTCTCTGCACCAAAAGCAATAGAGCCAAAAAAAGGCTTGTGAAGTGCTGGAGTAACAATACCAACTAGCTCAGATCTTCTACTCACTAATGCTCTTGCATTGGTGTTGGGTCTATAACCCATTTCATCAATTACTTTTTGAACTTTAGCTCGACATTTTTTACCTACCTTCCCTTCTCCTCGCACTACACGAGAAACCGTTGAAGGTGATACATCCGCTACGCGGGCAACATCCTTTATAGTGACCATTGAGTTTAAGTTCTCCAAGAATAGTTAAGATAATTAATTTGTGCTAACGTTATCCCATAATTTTGCTCTTTTCAAATGAAAAATCTACATATCGCCTGATTATAACCATAAAAATAAGGTGGTTAAGCATTAGTGAGAAACCATGATCCAATTAAATAATAAAGACGTGATGCTTAAACAAAAAATATTGCTCGGTATCGGCTTTCTTGGAATATTTTTCTCTCATCAAGGTATCGGTATTTTAGCTATTCCTTATTACCAAATGACACTCGGTGTAGATCCTTTTTTCTTAGCCTTGGCTATAAAAGCTCCTGTTTTCGTAGCTAGTTTCATTTCCCCACTAGTTGGTTATTGGTCAGATAAATTACAAACCCCCTACGGTAGAAGAAGACCTTTTTTATTCGTATTCCCTTGGCTTTCATGTATCGTTTTTGGGTTTATTTGGATGGTACCTATTCATTGGGCGCAAACATACCAGCTATATTATTTTTCATTCATGGCGCTTTTATTTTATGCCTTTAATGCGTGTTGGACATTACCAATGAAGTGCTTGGCCTACGAGGCATCTAACAACTATCACGAACGAACAAAAGTTATGGCCTTTGTTACTTACTTTTTAAAATTAGGGGGTATTACCTATCATTGGATATTCCCTTTAGCAAAGCTAAGTATTTTTGGTGGGGTTGTGTTGGGCATGCAATATGTGGGTTGGGGTGTTGCTATAGTATGTTTGGGTTGCTTTGGTATGCTACCGGCTCTATTTCTAAAAGAGCGTGATTACAAAAAGACTGAAGTTAATAAAAATCTCCCTTTACTTTCAAGCTTAAACGCAATTATAAAAAATAAAAACATGAAGATTTTGCTCATTTTAATTGCTGTACAACTTACAGTTGGAAGCTTTGCAGCAAGCATGGATTACTACGTATTAGTCTACTACATGAATGACGGCAATATTCTGGCTGGCGCTACATCTAAAGGCATACTTTCGAGCTCATACGCAATTGCAGGTATTGCTGCAATTTACGTGCTGACATCCCTTTCTACACGTATAGGTAAAGTAAATACCTTAAAGTGGTCTTATAGAGTAACTATTATCGGCGGCTTTGCTAAGTGGTTTATATACCAACCTGGTAATGATTGGTGGTTGGTTTTAGATGCTATTTTATGTTGCTCAATTTGGGCCAGCATTGGTGTCATTGTATCTTCAATGATTGCAGATCAAATAGATGCTGATGAAGTTGCAAACAAAGTTCGTAGAGAAGGTTTGTTTGCCTCTTTGCAATACTGGATTATTGCAATTGCAAGTACCATTGCCATGATAGGCTCAGGGTTAACATTAAATTTAATCGGTTTTGACGCCTTACTTGGAATCAATCAATCACCTACCTCTCTTTTATTGATGAGAGTTATTTTGGTTGCGGGTACAATTATTTCGGCTGTTGTAGGTTATTTTTTTATTAGTAAATACAGTCTTGATGAAGAAGCATTTGAAAAAATAAAGCACCAATTAGCGGAAAAACATAGCCCGACGCCTTAAATTTATAAATGTAATGTGGCTTTTAATTTTAATTATATCAAACCACTATTATAAATCTCTATAGAGTTAACCGACCTTTGTACTGGTCGATTAACTCTATAGGCGTATTAAATCCGTGTGTAGCGTTTATAACTTAAGGTTCAAGTCTTATTTCAATAGACTGAAGTAGTTATAAGTATTTCTATCTTTTATTTTTTGAGCAAAGCCCATTCCTAAGTTTTTAAGCTGCTGCGCATTATTATAAGCGCCCATTTTGAGTTTTAATTCACTCACGGCCTGCGCTGTTGAGCCAATGCTATCTAGCGCTAAAAAGTACAAATAAGCGTATTGCACGTTATTACTCTCAAGTGTCATTGCGTGTTTAAATGAATTAACTGCAGCGGGTTTGTTACCGCTTCTAATAAGCGCCATACCGTTTGCATAATGTAGCGGCGCAGAGGTAGGTACTGCTTTTAAACCACTATTTAACGTGCTTTGCATTTTTGCTGTTTGACCAAGGCGATAATAAATATCGGCTAAATTTACATAACTTGCATCAAAGTAAGGGTCAACGCTAATGCCTTTTTGTAACGACGTTATAGCACCGTTTATGTCTTGTTTATTAAGCGCGAGCATACTTTGATTGATGTTACCTTCACCGCGCCATGTATTGACAGTATTGGCGTGTGCAAGCTCTATGATTGATTGATTAAGCCCATTTAACTGCGCTGTTGTTTGGCTTAGGTTTTGCGCAGCAGCAACACGCACCGACTTTAATTTGTCGGTTAATAGTTGCTTATAGCTTTTTAAGCGCTCTGCTTCGGGGAGTAAAAAGCCCATTTTAGCAATCGCTAAGCGAATAAGCGGAAGCGACGAGTTAACCCAACTTTTTACTGTGGCATCGTTTAGCTCAGCGCCCGAATTACCTAAATAGGCAATTGCACTGGCGCGGTCTATTTCATTTAACGAAAAGTCATTAATTAAGCTCATATGTGCATTTTGCGATATCGCTTTTAATGAGCGCAGTTCAAGCATACTGTGCTCGCTTGCACTTAATGCCGGTGCTTTACCATGCCATTTTTCAAGCGTGCTTGCTGCCCATTCGTTTGTTTGACCGTCGTGGCATTGCACACACGCATTGGGTGTATCGTATTTTATTGATATGTCAGGGCGCGGAATTTTAAAGCTGTGGTCGCGCCTGTCATCAACGCCCATGTATCTGTTGGTTGGCATGTGGCAGCTAACACATTGTGCGCCGGTTGATTGTTCTTTATGGCGATGATGCTCGGGTTTGTTATATTCGCTGGCACTGTGGCACTGTAAGCACAGCCCATTTGTTTTTGTTTTAACTTTCATGGTGTGTTTATCGTGGCAGTCAACACAGTTAACTCCGGCTTTGTACATTTTACTTTGTGCAAAAGAGCCAAACACATACACTTCTTCTTTAATTTGGCCATCGGCGTGATACAAATTTGGTTCTAAAAATGAAGGACTAAATTGGTCTAAAAACGCTTGGCTGTTATCAAAGCCATCGGTTAATGGGCTTCGAAGCGAATGACACGCATAACAGCCTTGCATAAAGCTGTTATCGCGCGGCTCACCTTGCCAAGTAGCAATTTTATTATCGCCAATTATTTTCCACTGCGACATATTGGTAGGGCTTGTTTGAGCTGTCTTTATTATTTTTTTAGTTTTATGTTCATCCGTTATATCGCTGTGGCACGATTTACAGCCCACATTTATATTCGAGAAGTGCGTATCAAAGCTTTCTTTTTCAGTAGTGTAATTACGCTTTAAATTATCTGAATGGCAATCGGCGCACATGCCGTTCCAGTTTTGCAGAGGTTGCAGCCAATGGAGACGGTCGCTGGGTTTTACATCTTCGTTAGCGTAGTTGGCATACCAACGCTTTCCGCCTAGTGATTTAGCGCGACTATCCCATGCAAAGGGAAATACTTGGTATTTGCCTTTTTCAACTTCAATTAAATACTGTTGCAGTGGGTCAAAGCCAAATACATAACTTACGGTGTACGTTTTTTTTGTACCTTGCTCGGTCAAATCAATTAAAAAGGCCTCTTTTTCTTTATAAAACACGGCTTTTTGAGAAAAGTGGGTCGCGGTTATATTACTAAAATCACCAAGCACGGTATCTTTATTGGCTAAAGCCATTGAACTTGCATGGTCTGACTGCTTCCAATCGTAGGTTTGTTGTTGATGGCAAGACTGGCACTCATCATTTGCAACCGCTGAAAAACAGCTGCATAAAAAAAGAACAACAAAAAGGCTGTTTTTTATATTTATCATTATGGGCTCTACTTTAAAAAACGATGATGGGCTCTAAACTACACATATATTATGCAGTGCTAAACAGCTGAAAGTAGCACGCTGCCAATAAGTAGCCCATTAAAAGAACTAAGGTTAGGCTGTGGCTCGCTTTAGGAGCCACTTAAAAAGATGCTTATAAACTCATTCATTTATGTGATTAAATTTATAAAAGTAGTTTATCTACTTGCCATGAGCAGTTAAAAATTCATCCCAATAAATTAAATAGTCATCAGGAGTAATATCTTCCGATAAGCCTCTTATTTTCATTTGGGTAAGGTAATGCTTTTTAAAAAAATTATCCCAATATGCTTTCACTTCTGGCGTTTCATCAATCATCCCTTGATCATTAGTTTCTTTCTGCCAGCGTTCAAGCTCACTGCGCATTACAAGTAGTTGCTCAGCATAATCTTTATTTAGTGCTAAATTATGCACTTCATCAGCGTCATTAATTGTATCGTAGAGCTCCTCTGGAGGTCTATTGGGTGCAAAAAATAATGCTTGTTCGTGAGTTAATAGCTTTTTAGCATGCATTGATTCCATAAGCGCCAATACAGGATATTGTAGATGCTTGTAGGCATTGAAGTCGTTATATGGTTTTTCGGGATAAAAGTTTTTAATATACTTAAAACGAAGATCTCGCACAGCCCGTACTCTGTCATCTGTCTCGTCGGTTCTATCTTTATGAGCATAAATATAATCTCTTTTTTGTTTGTTTTTTCCTAAAAACATATGCCCTTCTACGTAGTCAGGAACCTTTAAGCCCACCAAATCAAGCGTTGTAGGCATAACATCAATTAAGCTAACTAGCTCATTATTAACTTGATTAGACTCAATACCTTTACCCCAAACAATAAGAGGCACTCTTAACCCACCATCGTATAACCACTGTTTATCACGCAGCATTGCACGCCCATGATCTCCAAAAATAAAGACAATTGTATTGTCTATTACACCGGCTTTTTCAAGCTCAGAAAATAAATTACCGACCTTTTGATCTACAGTTTGTATTGTTTCTAAGTAAAGTGCCCAATCTCGGCGCGTAATATCATGATCAGGGTAATAACTCGGAATTTTAACTTTTGAGGGATCGATAGGATTGTTTTTATCTGCAATAAAAGTACGGTGGGTTTCGCTATAATTAATTTGTGCAAAAAATGGCTGCCCGGAATACTCTTTTATATAAGTCTGCCATGCGGGGCGCTCTAAAAGCTTAAGATCGGTAGGGGCATGCGTATAAGCGCCTCCAGAGTATTTAACTTCGCCATCTTGCGCATCAAAAGCATTTATAGTGGTAGAAAAGTTAAAATCCGTTTTTTGTTTAGGGCCCATTAATAAGTTTACATAACCAACTTCACGCATAAATTGTGAAGTCATTTTAATATTTTCTGGTAAATAATAACCATCATCTAAATGACTTCTATGGTTTTGCGCACCTATGCTTGTTGCATGCATACCAGTAAAAAAAGCAGAACGTGCGGTAGAACAAACTGCCGCAGTGGCGTATGCGTGATTATAACGAATCCCCTCGTTTGCAAGCCTATCTAGGTTAGGTGTTTTAACTTCTGGAGTACCATATACAGATAGATCTAAAGAAATATCCTCCAGTACCAACCAAATTATATTTGGTTTATTACTATCACCAACATGCTGTGCGTCTGCTTTGTTAATAATAGTAGCGCAAATCAATACTAATGCCGTAACTGCATATTTATAAGATTTCATTTTAGACTCTTTAAACGGATAGATTGAAGTTCAATATCTTGAAGCTTTTGTTCCAGTAACTTAACTTTATCTGGGTGTTTAGCCGCAAGATTGTGTAGTTCAGATGGGTCGGTATCAAGATCAAATAATTGAGGCGCTTTTGAGGTACCTGGGTCTATATTTTTTTTTGTTTTAACCCAGCTTGCAATTTTTTTTGCAGGCCTAATGTACTTCCAACTGTTCTCTCTTAAACCTTTTGCATGTGGGGTTTCTTGCACTAAGGTTGTACGAGCCAATTTACTTGCATCAAAAAGTGGTAATAATTGATTTTGGCTATCAATCGCCTCTGTTTCCTCAAGAGGTACTCCTAATAATTCAGCTATTGATGCGTATAAATCAATTTGGCTAAATAGAGAATTACTCACCCCCGGTTTAACTCTGTTAGGATGGTGAACAATAAATGGAATACGCGTTCCAGCTTCGTAAATACTGTACTTACCACCACGGTATGGGCCATTTTGCTTATGGGTTCCAATGCGCTTTAATGCCTCGTCATCATAACCATCTGTTAAAACAGCACCATTATCGCTAGTAAAAATAATCAAAGTATTATCTAGTAAATTTAACTCCCTGAGTTTTTCCACCACTTGGCCTGTGGTCCAATCCATTTGTACGATTGAGTCCCCCCTCACACCCATATTCGTTTTACCTCTAAACATTTTATTGGGTAAGCGAGGCACATGAATATCATGAAACGAGAAAAGTAAAAAAAATGGCTGTTGACTTGATTTTGAAATGAATTGCTTTGCTTTATCTGATAAGACTGTATTAAATTCTTCATCGCGCCACTGTGCAGACTTTCCCCCTTGCATCCAGCCAATACGACTTACACCATTAATAATACTTTTGTTGTGCTGCTCATCGGCTCCTTGCTTTAATAGCTCTGGGTTTTCATAGCCTGTAGGTCGCGTACCTATTTTTTTTTGATAATTCACAAACAATGGATCTGATTTTTCTAAATTCACAACATCATGATTTTCAAGAAAAACAGAAGGGACCCTATCTCCTGTCGCTGGAATCAGAAAACTATAGTCAAATCCAACTTCTAGTGGGCCAGGCTTAACTTTTTCATTCCAATTTACTGGCGTATTGCCATCACCGAGGCCTAAATGCCATTTACCAACAATACCTGTTCGATACCCTGCTGTTTGCAGCATTTTTGGTAATGTTTTTTGTACTTCAGAAATAACTAGCGGGGCATCACCTTTAAGTATGCGAATGTTTTTTCTAAAAGCATGCTCACCGGTCAGTAATGAATATCTTGATGGAGAGCATGTTGCTGCAGAGCTATGCGCATCAGTGAATCTAATACCATTTTTCGCTAACGCATCGATGTTTGGAGTGTTGACCTCAGTAGCACCATAACTACTTAAATCTCCCCACCCAAGGTCATCAACATAAAACAAAACAATATTTGGTTTTCCCGCACTATTTTGCGCCTCTTTTGCATAGGCATCCGAATAAAAAGTGTTGAAAATCCCAATACTAAATAACCCCAATACTAAAAGTTTATTTGGTAACATTCGAATAACCTCAAATTATATGTGTGAAATAACCAGTAACAGCTTTTAAATAGAAATATTAAAATCCTAGCTAAAAATCAAGGAGATTAATTTTTAGGCTTCATATTAATACATTAATAAAACAAATCAACAAAAATGGTAACGCTATCCCCAAGCCACCCAAAACAAGCCATTAACAAAAACACTTATAAACACCTCTAAAACCACCATTAAACAACTGTTATTGTGTATTAGTTGTTATTTATTGACCACAATTGTTAAATACTATTGGAAAAGCTTAAGCTTGTACGTTACGATTAGGACCCAAGTAAGGACAACGCAATCCCCTTTCGATTTGGTTGATGTTCAATCGATAAGGTAAGGCGATCACACACAATACAATAATGGTTAATGGGTAACTAAGATGAAAAGTCACTTTAAATTAAATGCCATATCAGCGGCACTAATCTGCACCTTTGTTTCAGGTATCTCTGTAGCTGAAGAAAACACCGATGAAAAAAAGAAAGTCGATAAAAAAGAATCTGACGTTGAGGTTATCACTGTAACTGGATTTAGAGGCAGCTTGCAGCGAGCAATGAATAATAAAAGATTCTCTGAAGGTGTTACAGATTCAATCCATGCTGAGGATGTTGGTAAGTCAACAGACCAAAATATTGCAGATGCTCTCTCTCGTGTTACAGGGGTTACAGTTCAGGAGTCTAATGGTGAAGGTACTAAAATATCGGTCCGTGGTGCTAATTCTAATTTAAATAATATTTCAATGAACGGAGTTACCCTAACAAGCGGGCTTTCAGGATCAGGTTCTAATGCATCAGCAGAGCAAGGTGTTGATTTAAGTTCATTTTCCTCTGATATTCTATCGTCTATTGAAGTGCAAAAGACAGCATCAGCAGACCAAGATGAAGGCTCTCTGGGTGCAAACGTTGTATTGAAAACCATTAAACCATTATCTTTAAAAAAGCCGATACGCAGTATAGAACTTCAAGGTCGTTATAACGATTACTCTGAAGATGCAAACCGAAAAGTCTCCGCTTCTTTTTCAGATAAATACCTTGATGACTCACTAGGTGTTATTTTCACTTTCGCTGATGAAACTCAAAGTACTCGAAGAGATGAGTATAGTGCTAGTTGGGATGATGAGATTCATAGTGCTAAAGCAGGTAAAGCTAGAGATTTTTCGACAGGACAAATTATTACAGAAGAAAGTGAGTTTTTATCTCAAAGTTCACAAAGTTACGGTTTAAATTTAGATAAACAAGATAGGCAATCTATAACCTTAGGGTTACAGTATCAACCAACTGCTGATACCGACATCCAATTAGATCTTACCCATTCTAATCAGGAGGTTATATTAGATAATCATCAATATGATCTGCAAATTTTATCAAACTTAAAAAATAAAAATAGTGATCCTCAAGAGGATTGGTGGACCATAAACAATGAGAATCATACATTGGTTAAGCGCCTTGATCGTTCAAATCGCGGTCGAGTATTTCGCCTTAAAGGTGGCTCTGAAATTAAGAACAATATCGGAACACTTAGCATAGACCATCATTTTACAGATAACTTTTCTGGTAAACTAATAGCTGGTTATTCTAAAACAAGCCAAGACTCGCTCCCTAACGCTAGAGTTATGTTAGCAGGTAAATCTAAGACAAATAAATTACCAATAACATCAAATGATCCAAATGAAGTAACTTTACAGCCGCAAGGTTACGATTGCTCAAGTGGTAGCTGTCAAATTATCGCTAATAAAGGCTTTATCCAATTTCCTGATGGCATCACCGACCCATCTTTTGGTTTAGCACCAGGAAGAACAAATCCACTCGACATTCAAAACTTTCGAGTAGGGAATGTATCTAATGATGAGGATCATAATTCAGATACCAATAAGTCTCTATTCTTAGATTTTGACTGGAATGTAGATTATTTGGGCGTTACTAAGGTTGAGTTTGGAGGAAAGTATTCAAAGAGAGTTAAAGATGTTTACTCCCTTACAACTAAAATTCTAAACAACTCGGTAGTAGTTGACGCTAATGGAGACGAGCTAAGTATCGGAGGCCTAACAGATATAACGATGGCCGATCTATTAGTATCCAATGATTTTCCTGTAAATAACTTTATGGATGGTATTGCAGATCCTAATCAAGTCCACTTTTTAGATGGATGGGGAATAGTAGACCCATTCAAAGCGCTTGCTTTAGCAACCGATAGTGAGTCGGGTTTAGATGTAAAGCCACAACCTGATGAATCTGCATCAAGAATTATTGAGCAAGAAGTAAATGCACTTTATGGCAAAATTAATTTTGAATACTTTGATGGACGTCTAACCGGTAACCTTGGTCTTCGCTACGTAAAGACAGAAACCAACGCAGAGGCGTTTAATAAAGTTCAGTTCCAAAAAACGCCGATTCTTTACGACTTCTACGATTTAATCTATAACCGTGGGCTAGCTAATGGTAATTTGCCTGTATGTGATTTTGAACCTCAGTACCCTAATGATGATGTAACTCAAACACCATCAAACCTTCCAGCTTCAGGCTCTTGTGCAGCATGGCAGCTTATGTATAACTATGACATGAATGATCCATCTACTTTCCCTGATTTTGTTAATCGTGATGGTGATACTTATCTAGCACCATCGGCTTTAAATTCAAGCAACCCTAACTATATTTTACAAGTAGTCTACAACGACGATGGTAGCGTTCAACACGTACTTAATAATGGCGTATCATCATTAGATGGACGCTCAACGGAAAATCCTGATTTAGCAGCATGGCTTGACCGCTCGACTATCGATGAGTTTATTGACCCTGTAACAGGCCAACCTCTAGGTTTCAAAGCAGGTCTTCGCTCTAAACGCGCAAAAGGCTCGGCTAGCAACGATATTTTTCTTCCTAGTTTAAATCTAAATTATAAATTTAGTGACGACTTCATCGGTCGTTTCTCAGTTTCAAAAACAATGTCTCGTCCTACTTTCGACTCGACTACGCCAGGGGCTAACATTGATGAAAAATACGTTAGTGCTTGGGGAATAGGCAAAGCGAATAATGTAGCTCTAAAACCTCTAGAATCTACTAACTTAGATCTTTCTTTTGAATGGTACTTTAACAACTCTGGTTTAGTTTCTGTTGCATTTTTTCACAAGGACATGACAAATTTTGAAGAGAATATAACCGAAACCTATATTTGGAAGGATATCCGAACAGACTACGACTTGTCGTCAGTCGACTCAATCTATGATGTACTCGTAGAGCCAACATTAAAAGAGGATGCCGACGGTAATCCTATTCCTGATACGCAAAATGCTCAACTTAATCAATATGAAGAAACACCAGGCACACCTTTAGATGAAAGCGGTAATACTTGTATGCCTGATAGAGTTGCTCACATTGAATTGCAAGACTCATTAACAGCTAATTGTCACACTGTAAAATTAGCAACCGTGAGAAATGGTAAAGGGGCGACAACTCAAGGCATTGAAGTAAACTATACACAAAACTATGATTTTCTACCTGGTGCATTATCAGGCCTAGGCTTAAGCGTAAATTATACATACGCAGAGTCAGAGAAAGACATTGAAGTTAGTGCCGTTTCGGGTGTTTCAATAACACCTTTACCTCAAGCTTACACGCCAAAACATTCAGCTAATACAACTGTTTTTTGGGAGAAAGACGATTTAATGCTGCGCCTTGCACATCGTTATAGTTCTGTACAACTTGTAAACGATAACTTTGCATTTGGCCAAGGTGTTGCGTGGTTAGATTCAACAAGTAAGTTGGATTTTAGCTCAACTTATAAAATTAATGATCATTTTACCCTTAGCTTCCAGGCGCTTAACCTCACAGACGAAACAAACAGAACTTTTCTAACAAGTAGGAATTATATAATTGATGGCGAAGTGTATGACGAAGGTAATGCCCTTAATAACTCAGTTGATACTAGTCGGACGATTTCAGAATATCGAACTGGTCGCCAATATAGAATAGGTATTAGAGCTTCATTCTAATTACAAATATATAGAAATATATCACTTTTCTAAATGGGTAGGAGTTTCTGCCCATTTATATCAAATTGAAGGTATTTATGAACTTTAAAATTAATTACTTATACTTTTTTACTGTATTGACTTTATCCTTGGCAACAAGTGCTCACGCAGAACTGACAGATAATAGTATAGAGCTAAAAGAAAACAAAAATAAAGTGAGCTCACTTAATGATAAGCCGAATATTGTAATATTTTATGTAGACGACCTTGGTTATGGGGATTTAAGTAGTTACGGAATGAAGCAAGCTCAAACCCCTAATATTGATGCATTAGCAGCTGAGGGGATTCGCTTTACCGATGCACACAGTTCTGCCGCAACCTGTACACCGTCGCGTTATTCAATGTTAACTGGCCAGTATGCTTTTCGTAATAATGCTGCAATTTTACCGGGCGACGCACCGCTTATCATTGATCATAACAAGCCTACTCTGCCTAAAATGTTGCAAAAAGCAGGCTATAAAACGGGTGTCGTTGGTAAATGGCACTTGGGACTAGGCGATGGTTTTGTCGACTGGAATAAAGCTGTAAAGCCAGGGCCGATAGAGCTAGGATTTGATTATAGCTTTTTAATCCCTGCGACTGCAGATCGAGTACCCACTGTATTTTTAGAAAATCATCACGTAGTTAATCTAGACCCGAATGACCCAATAACGATTTCCTATGAAAAGCGTATAGGGAACCGCCCTGTCGGTACAGAGCATCCTGAGCTACTTAAAATGTCAGCAGATCTTCAACATAGCAATACCATTGTTGATGGTGTTAGTCGCATTGGTTGGATGGCTGGCGGAAAGTCTGCTGAGTGGAAAGATGAAGAGTTTCCTCACATTTTCACTAAAAAAGCTATTGATTTTATTAATGATAATAAAGGTGAATCGTTTATGCTGTTTTTTCCATTCAGTGATATTCACGTACCTAGAGTTCCAAATAAGATGTTTGCCAATAAATCAGGAATGGGGCCAAGGGGTGATGCAATATTGCAAATGGATTGGATGTCAGGACAGATTATTGATGAGTTAAAAAAACAAGATTTATATGATAACACGCTTATTATATTTTCTAGTGATAACGGCCCTGTAATGGATGATGGCTATGCAGACCAAGCCGAAGAGCTACGAGGAGATCATGACCCAGCGGCAGGTTATAGAGGTGGAAAATATAGTGCATATGAAGCCGGAACACGTGTACCTATGATTATTACTTACCCTAAAGGAATTAAAAACAACGGGGATAGTAATGCATTAGTTAGCCATATAGATATTTATAAATCACTCGCTGAATTAGCCGGTGTTAAGCTAGATGAAAGCGAAGCGATTGATAGTGAAAATATGTTGCCAGCTTTTTTAGATGCTAAAGAGAGCGGACGTACAGAAATGCTTGAAGAGTCATTTACTTTGGCAATTCGCAGTGGAAATTGGAAATACATAGCGCCATTTAATGGGACTACTCCCGACTGGCTTGCAAATAAAACCGCAATTGAAAATGGTTTAAAAACTAAGTCACAGTTATTTGATTTATCAAAAGACAGAAATGAGCAACACAATGTGGCAGATAAATACCCAAAATTAGTATTTTCACTACAAGCTAAGATAGATAAAATTAAAGCTCGTAAGTAATAAATTTTAAACATGCCGAGGTTGACTATAGGTAGTTAATCTCGGCTATTTAAAAGTAGTCAACTTACGCTTATTCAAACTAATTTAATTAGTTATTTCATGATATAAAACAGTTTACTAGCTGAAATCCACCCCTACTTCGCTTACGGATATCTCTTTTAATCTTGTTACTATACTTATAAAAATCAGCGATATAAATAATCTAATTACTAAAACATTGTATTTACTTAAAAATATAAAAGGCAAACTCCAAAACAAAAAGGATAACGCTATCCTAATCGTTTTTATATTTTAAAATACAAATTATGAGGAAAGTTAATGAAATTAGACATACTCGATTCTAGTGTGTTTGTAGCTTATGTATTAGGACTACTAATACTCGCGTTATGGATATCAAGAGAAAGCAAGCAGAAACAAAAAAACACTGAAGATTATTTTTTAGCCTCTAAGTCCCTTCCTTGGTGGGCAATTGGTGCATCATTAATTGCATCAAATATATCTGCAGAACAGATTATTGGAATGTCAGGCTCTGGTTTTGCAATAGGTATGGCTATCGCATCGTATGAATGGATGGCTGCAATAACACTATTAATTGTAGGCAAGTATATGCTGCCTATTTTTTTAGAAAATAAAATTTTTACTATGCCCCAATATCTTGAACAGCGCTTCGACAGTAAAGTTAAAACTGTTTTAGCTCTTTTTTGGCTTGCCGTGTATGTGTTTGTTAATTTAACGGCTGTGTTATGGTTAGGCGGGCTTGCAATAGAAACAGTTGCAGGTGTTGATTGGATGTACGGCATGATTTTTTTAGCGCTATTCTCAGTAGCATACTCTTTATATGGAGGCCTAAAAGCAGTTGCTTACACCGATATATTACAGGTAGTCCTTTTGGTATTCGGTGGCCTATTCTTAGTTTATTTGGCATTAGATGAAGTATCTAGCGGGCAAGGTGTGCTTGCAGGGTTCGGTATTTTAACTGAGCAGCTACCTAATCACTTTGATATGATTTTAAGCCCAGATAACAGTAATTATATGAGTTTACCTGGTATCTCTGTTTTAGTTGGTGGCATGTGGATAATGAACCTTAGTTACTGGGGGTTTAATCAATATATTATTCAAAGAGCTTTAGCAGCAAAAAGTATTAAGGAAGCCCAAAAAGGCATTGCATTTGCCGCATATCTAAAACTACTAATGCCAATAATAGTTGTACTACCAGGGATTGCCGCAGTTGTGTTACACCCACAGTTAAGTTCACCAGATCAAGCCTACCCATCAATGATGGAATTAATGCCATCGGGTATTAAAGGACTTGTTTTTGCTGCTCTAGTCGCCGCTGTCGTTTCATCTTTAGCATCGATGACAAATAGTATATCGACTATCTTCACGATGGATATTTATTCAAAACTTCAGCCGGGAAAAACTCAAAAACACTATGTGAAAGTAGGTCGATTAACCGCTTTGGTTTCATTAATTATTGCTTTAATAGTGGCAGAGCCGCTATTAGGTAAATTTGATCAAGCCTTTCAATATATACAAGAATTTACAGGGTTTTTCACTCCGGGTATTGTTGTAATATTTTTAATGGGAATGTTTTGGTCAAAAGCGAGCTCAGCTGGCGCGTTAGCTGCAGGTGTTGGCTCCGCATTATTTTCCCTGATTTTAAAATTCGCATACCCTGAACTCCCTTTTATGGATCGCGTTGGAATTGTCTTTTTATTATGCCTAGTTATCTGTGTAATTGTCTCTTTGTTAATAAAAGATAAAGGCACTAACGGAAGCGTAAATTTAAAAGAGATAAGCTTTGCAACTGAGACTAACTTTAACATAGCCGCTCTAGGTGTCGTAATAATCCTAACAACGTTATACGCTGTATGGTGGTAAAAAATTAAATCGTAAGATTTAAACAAGTGTGTATGTCAAATCAAAGTCACTCATAATTTGAGTGGCTTTTTTGGCTTTTAATAAATGTATTTTATTACATAACCTGATGTAATAATCTAGGGACTTTCAGGGTTAAAGCTCGTTCTATCTAGGAGCAATGGAGTCGCGTATGAGGCTTATAACTCAGTAGGGCCCAATCACTATTACTAAGTCACTACTACTGCGCTATTCTACTAACTACACCTAGTATAAATAAGTAAAAATAGAACAAAGCTTCCCGTGCTGCTCACGCTCTTTATCTATAATGGTGTAGGCAACAAAAAGAAAATGACTCTATGGACAAACTAAAGTGTAAAGCATGTTTGGAATTTATGCTGCTCCTGAAGTAACAAAGTTAATTTGACTACCTAATTAGAGGTTTTATCATGTGTCTCATCAGACTTAAGAGACGCTATGAAATGAAAAGAAATTTGAGTTAACTTTAGAGGAAAATACCATTTTTGTATTAGAGGATGTAGTGTATTTCGGCTTACTTAATTGATTATCAGCAACACTTTACAAGACTTATAAAATGTCAAATAAATAGCGCAGGACTAATAAATATTAATCCTGCGCCATATATTAAACGCTGTATTTACATTGACGTACTTTCGGTGTTTCTAATATCCTCAGTAATTTTCACATCAATAAATCTAAATGCACCAGCTAAAACTGGAATTTCAACTACTCCATTTGAATCCGGAGAGAATATTTCACCTGATAGAATATCTACTATCGTTTCAGGTGTAACTGAGTTAAATTTCACCTTAGCAATTTTATCACCTGGATTTAAGTATCCACTATCAACAAGTGTAAGCCTTAAGTGTTTTTTGTCTGACTGAGCAACAACCCATGCAGTTTCTCCTGATACAGTCATTGGCAGAAGGTTAGATTTTTCTTCAATCTTATCCCTAATTTGTTTATATCGAATGCTATCAGCAGCCATTACATTTTCCCCATTAGGATCGAAGTAACTTTTACCGTCAGTAATATATTCCTTCATAATATTTTTATAGATAGGGTGCATATTATCAGCCAATGCGCCTCTAACTGTACCTTCATCTTTAAATTTACCTTGCTGAACCGGTGTGATTAAAACTAATCCTTTAGGAAATTTTGGTATAAAATCTAATCGTCTTTCTTTCGTATCAGCAGCATAACTAGAATAATCCCACGGCAACGTTTTTGCACCTGGCCACGTGCCATTTAGGCGACTAAATACATATGGCACAGATTCTTTCTCTTCATCATAAAACGTAGTCCATTTCACATTATTTGATGTTTCTCTATAAACAGGGTCTGGCTCTTTCATACTGATGTGAACTGGCGATAAACTTAATAGCTCATCACGTTTAGGAACATAAAGCGCTCCTTTACCAATTAGCTCCCAAGCAAGACTCATGTATTCTTGATTAAAGCCGAAGTTATTAATATAACGTGCACCTGACGCTAATTTATAGATTATTTGTCTAAGCGCATGATTAGGAACCATTTGATGAGAGTGTTGACGTAATCGGTCAAAACTAGGGTTATCTCTCGCATACCTCTCACCCCAATCATCGACAGAACCAGCCGCCCAAAGACCCATTCTCCCTGCCACACTTATTTCCATTGATTTATCTGTTGTTTCTTCCATTGCAGGAACAAAAGCATCAGCTAAACGTCCAGATCTTAATTCCAACCATTCCGGAGCATATATAGTGGACTGCCAAAATGTATGTTTATTTCGCATAAATAAATTAGCGTTGTTTTCACTACTAAATTTGGCTAAAGGATAAAAGTGATGATTTAGTACTTTATTAAATGCCTCTCCATGCCCTTCGATCTCCGGGTATATATTGACTGTCTTTTTGCCTTCTCCACTACTTATAATTCTTTTCATAGTGGCTAAACTAATCATGTACGGATCATTTCCATGACCTGCCCACTGTGATATCCCATCGCTATTTTCATAACCATCTGAAAGCTGATTAAACATTTCCTCAGGTGATAATGTATAATTTTTACGGCGATCTCTTTTATCACGGTACTTCGGGTTATCAGCAAGTATTTCACTTCTATCCCAGTTCTCTACATTTGGTAAGGTCGAGTAATTTAAAAATACAGGTGAATCATACAAAGACTCACTTCTTTCGATTGTATCTGGGATATCATTACGACTCTCTGAAATAAAGTAAACGGGTAAAGGTTCACGTTCGCGAGTCGGCTTTTGAAAAGATGATAGTTGCCTTTCAATTGTTCTAGTATTGTTCTGTATAGCTGCCAGCTTGCCTTGCGGCTCTAGCTCTTTATAGGCATTCTTCCAATCTGGGTTAGATGTATCAATTATGTGTACTTGGCTGCCTCCACTTTGAGCACTTGCAAGTAAAATTTTATTTGAATCCTTGTCTTTCCAGATATCATAATATGAATACTTACTGGCTAGTATTTCCGAATCATTCACATCAAATGACTCTGGGGTTAGAAGTATTCTCGATCCAAAAAGTGTTAAGTACGTCGAAATACCTTCATTAATAACGACTTCAGTTTGAGCGACACGGTATCCAAAACGGTCGATTTGTCTTGCTATATCATTTATTTGACTTTTCTTTTGCGAAAGATCACTTAAGTCCATAACTGAAATAGCGGCATCTCCTATCTGAGCGCTATTACCTATAGTTAGCTCATCATTACCATCATTATCAAAATCGACTGTACGCAGGTCGCCTATGCCTTTTTTTATTAATACTCTACTTTTTTCGCTCGGTAAGTCAGCAAATGGTTCAAAGATATAAAAGCGGCCAGAACTTTGAAGGCTATTATTTGTTCCTAGAACAACCAGCTTTTCAGTACCATCACTAGATTTTATAGGGCGTACAAAATTCACTGTGTGAGTACCCGCTTCAGGTTTTACGCCATCACCAAAAACACCTTCTTCTGAGTATGTTTTTGATTCAATAGTTTTTAATAATTCACCATCAGTAGATATATAATACAAGTTTTTATCATAGCCACCTGCAACAACATACTTGTTATCTGCATCAGAGATTACAGTTACAGAGTTCATAGGAACTTCATTAAGTCCAAACGTCCACTTTAAAGAACCATCACTATTAATACAGTAAACATTACCATCTGCATTCGCAGCAAATACTTCTACAAGTCCATCACCATTAATATCTTGAACCCAAATATCATGGTTCATAAAACCCGAGAGTTCATTTTCCCATAATTTTTGTCCATTAAAATTAAAAGCAGCTACTGTCCCCTCATAACTAGTCGTTATGATTGATGAGCCACTGCTCAGCATTCCAGTCCTAACTTTAGTAACTGTTCGATTTGTTTCAATACTTTTAATGGCCGATTGAGAAGCCTTAACGACAGGGAGAGCGCAACCAATTAACAGCGTACTTGCTATTACTGCAGATAAGATTTTTACTTTCATAACATTCCTCGCATAAATATAAATTAGTAAATATTTAGGACTTAGGTGTGTACCTATTTCCTAGAATAAAAGTTTATGCTTTTTTTGAATAGAAGATCAAAGTTTGGGTGAAAATAGTAAAAAAGGCAAAATCAGTGCATAAACAATCCTTTTGTATTGATTTAACAAATAGATTAAGCAAATTAATTATGTAAGACAAATCATTTATAATACTTATATTATTTATAAAAACACTTGGATGTACCTAATTTATTAGGTCATAGACAGGTAAGCAATATTAAATAAATGAAAAAACCATCAATAAGAGATAACGATGCCACTGTAACCATCCCTTTACATAAATTGTAACTTTCGATTCTTCACAATTGTTACCAAAGTATTAAGCCTTATATCGGCATAATTAATTTGGCCAGTGTAAATAAGTAAAAAAACTAACCACTTCAACACCTTCTTAATATCGCCATGAAAATCAGAATTGCCTTCAAAAAACTGCAAAAAATGCCTATCAACAAACAACAATATCCTTGGGTTATCTTCCCACGCTGATTTACTAGCTCGTTGGTATTTACGAATAAGCTGAAATTTGATGCCCATTAAAATATTGCACAATACGTTTAAAGTATTGATATGGAAGTTAGGTGAGACTTTTTGAAGTGAAATTACGTATGGTCTTTTATAATACTCGTACCCGTTATGTTACTCACTGTTGGCTTTTCTTCGATTTTATTTAGGATTAAAAACGAGAGTTGATAAAATGAGACACTGTTAATTGATACTTTTAACTGCGCCTTCTATTTAAACAATTACATAATCGCCATAAACTATATTCAATTGGTGTTACAGCCCTTATCTCGTAACTTAATGGATACTACCGCACCCACTATCACTATAAAAAAGCGATTTTAGATACAGTAATGTTTTATGCTTTTTTAAGGTTTCAGTTACTAATTATCTATTATTAGGCGAAAGCGATGCACAGCTAGCCTTTGCAATGCTGAACTTAATCAATAATATCCCAGGCAATATTCTTCTTTATATTACTCATAACAGATATAATTTAATTACATAACCTCAGCCTTTCCCCTCTTAATCTCTAATGAAATTTTAAAGCGCCGCTGTTAATATTGTCTACCTCCTAAGCAATAAAGTAGTTCTGATGGCAGCTCATTATTCTCTCGATGATTTACGTTACTTTTGCACCATAGTAAAACTAGGTAGCTTTAAAAAAGCATCAGCAGACCTTGGTATGTCACTATCAACTTTAAGCCGTAGAATACGCTTATTAGAGCAAGCTCTTCAATTAACGCTATTAAATCGAGATGCCCATCGGGTGACACTTACGCATACTGGCGAGTTATATTACGACCGCTATCGCAAGTTGTTTGACGAAGTAGAGTGTATTGAGCAAGCACTTTGTGATGAAAAAGACCAACCTAAAGGAAAAATTAGGATCTCTGCCCCCATTTACATGGGTAAACATTTTTTAAGTACTATTTTTTGTGATTTTTTACTACAGTATCCCGAAATTCAATTAGATTTACGCTTTTCAAATAACCTTATTGATATTGAAAAAGAAGGGATTGATATAGCGTTTAGAGTAAGAAATCCTGCCATTGATAATTGGGTTATTAGGGAGCTTAAGCTTACTCACAATATATTATGTACTCACTTAAATCATGATTATCAATCCATCACTCATCCTAAGCAATTAGAAGATCACCCAAAAGTTACGTGCGTTGGGTTGGTACCGTGGCAATTAAAAAATCAGCAAACGAGTGAAGAGTACAGTTTTAATCCAAACACACATGTTCGATTAGAAGTTGATGAAATTCAAATGATGAAACAAGCAGTTGAGTCTGGTGTGGGTATTAGCTACATCCCTGATTATATAGCATTACCACTTATTAAAGCCGGAAAGCTTAAACACATTCTTCCTGATTGGCAAAGCAAAGGGCAGCCATTTTCTATGCTTTATCGCGACAGAAAACAAATCCCTTATCGAGTGCGATTACTGATAGAGCATACACTGCAACACTTCACTAAAATGTAGCAGTGTAGGCTTTTCACAGCAAAGTAATTAAGCTAATTCATCTTTCAAAAACTAAGCCTTAGTACAATTACACCTAAAAATGCCGTTGTTAATCCTATAACTTCTTGGCGTGTAAAAGACTCTTTTAGAACGATGCGTGAATACAACAAAATAATTAAAATATTCATACCTGAAATCGCTGAAACTAGCCCTGTATTACCAATAGCAAAAGCCGATATTATTGCAACCATGCCAGCTACATTTGTTAAACCAATAAGTAACCCGCACGAAAATGTTTTACCGGCAGACCAATACGCTTGAGAAGAGCCTTGCTCTGCTAGCATTTTTTTACGCTTTACTAACCAACTAACGGCAAAAAGAAAGCTACCAAAACCAAACATAGACGTTAAAGTTGCAAACGTATCAGCCTCAAGAAGTGTAGATTGCTTACCCATTAAATCATTAAATGCAAAAGACAGTGCCGCGAGTAATCCCCATTGCGCGCCTTGTAAATTACTTAATGAGATATCGCTGGAGTAGCGAATAATATAAAGGCCGCCAAAAATAATAAAAAAGCCGATTAATTGAATAACAGTTAAGGTTTCTTTCCATAATAAAAAGGCAAATAAAAGTACAAATAAAGGCGTTAACCCCGACAGGATGCTAATTAAAGACGCTTTCCCAACCGAAAACCCTTTGTGCAAAAATCCATTAGCCGCAAAAGATCCAAAACCTAAAGCGAGCCCAACCGTAATATCAGCCCAGCCGTACCATGTGTGCTCAAACACCACAGTACCTAGCGCACTAATTATAAATCCCACAAAAAAAACACCGAATAATAATAGATTACGATTAATCTTTTTTTGTGACGTCCATTGGTACATTATTCCTCGCGCACCAAAAAAAACAGTGGCGAGTAATGCAAAAATTATCCACATATAAATGAGACCCTTTATAATTTACTTCGATAAACCTGAATAAAAAGTGGTTATTTAACATTGTTGAATGCAATGACTATTACATAAAGGTTCAGCTGTAAAACACGTAGCCACTACAAGAGCGTTACCCGATACCTAGCTTCTACTCTATAAAATAAGCAGCTTAAGCTTCAAAAAATAAAATACTAGCCACACAATTACACTTTAATAAACAACAACACCAGTATATTTAATCTATAAATATTATAAATAGGCATAAGTGGCACTATAGATCCCATAAATAGCACTTAACTATTTAGTCGCTTAGCTTCAATCAAATAGTGAGCAACTAACACACAGAAATAACAACAATTTAGTGAAAAAAACGAATTTATAAAAACATAAAAAAAACAGTTTTAAACTGTCATTTTATCGCCAATATATTTTTAACCTAAAACTCAATTGACTTTATTTTTAAACTCAATATGATTGATTTAAACAAAGAGGATAATATGTTTACTTTAATCACATATCTGCTAAAAACAAATACCACCTTCGGAATTTAAGCCGAGTGTAACCCTTACACTCGGCAGTTACACTGTACCTTTATATATTTAAATTCGATTTAGTTTTTGTGGGGATTAGTCCGTGCTTTCTTTTCTGTTCGAGCGTAAAAAATCTTTCCTGTCTAAAAATGACTTCACAGACGCAGCGGTACTATTACAACCGTTAAAGCTTGCGTATTTACTACAAGAAGTCGAGTATTCACAGCGGCCTTGGTCAAAATTCAATCCGCATGTAAAAATTAATAGCACGGTGGTTATTAAAAATATAACCACCGGTTTTAAGCGCCGTATAACTTTAGTGCCTCCAAACCAACGAAGGCACTTTATTAATGACGTATCATTTCACTCTCCTCTTGGGGTCGCTCTTTTAGGGCATAAAATAAATCATATTATTGAATATAAAGAAGCTGGGGAATCCCACCTTTGGGAAATAATAGCCATTAATATTAAGGAGGAAATATAGAGTAAATTATTTCAATTTTTATTTATTAATTTTATATATTTAATTGGAGTTATTTGTAATGAGTAAAGAAAAACCTAAAAAACATGCAAGCAAAACATTAAAACAAAAACGTAAAGAGCGAAGAGATAAGCTAAAGCAGCTTGAAAAATAATTAATATTATTTTAAATAAAGTCGCAAACTCGGGGTTTTTATAACCCCGAGTTTTTTGAAAAAACTATATTCAGCTGTAGCTAAACAGCTTGTTTAAATGGATTACGAGTATCTTGGTGTTCCTCAAGATTACGCATTAAAATAGCATGCGCTAAGTTAATGTCTTCATCTAGCAGTATTTTTACAATGTGACCGGAGCCTTTAGCATCGCTAATACTTTCGCCCTTTTTGTTTTCCATATATTCAAGCTTAAAAGTAAAGTTACCTTGTGGTGTCATAAGCTCTAAAGAGTGGCCTGTACAAAATTTATTTTTAACGTCTATTTCAACTAATCCATTTTCGCAGCGCTCAAGTACTTCTCCCACAAATTGCTGCTTAGTTGATACCGAATGGCCGTATTCATAATTTTGATAATCTTGATGGGCATGGCGTTTTAAAAAGCCTTCGGTATAACCACGATGTGCTAGATTTTCGAGTGTTTAAAATAAGTTAGTATCAAATGGT
Organism: Pseudoalteromonas sp. SWYJ118; assembly: GCF_015864505.1. Lineage (NCBI taxonomy): Bacteria > Pseudomonadati > Pseudomonadota > Gammaproteobacteria > Alteromonadales > Pseudoalteromonadaceae > Pseudoalteromonas > Pseudoalteromonas sp. SWYJ118. The sequence goes on from NZ_JADYXC010000019.1 coordinate 42,710, forward strand.
TTACCCGAAGCTGCGTCGTCTATTGCTCTGCGATAAACTTGTGCTGTGCGCGCTACATAATAAAATGACTTAGTACGCCCTTCTATTTTTAAACTATGTACACCCATTTTTGTTAACTGCTCTACGTATTGCACAGCGCGTAAATCTTTTGAGTTCATAATATACGTGCCGTGTTCATCCTCAAACGCAGGCATATACTCACCAGGGCGACCTTGTTCCTCTAGCATAAATACATCGTTACTTGGCGCGCCTTCACCCAGTGTAGGAATAACCTGTTTGGGGTCAATTTTATGCACCATTTCGCCAGTTTCGTTCTCAACACCAGGTTTTACATCGTAATCCCAGCGACATGCATTAGTACATGTGCCTTGATTTGGATCGCGCTTATTTATGTAACCAGAGAGCAAACAACGCCCCGAATACGCCATACACAGTGCGCCATGTACAAACACTTCAAGTTGGGTGTCTGGGCAGAGTGTCCGTATTTCAGTTATTTCTTCGAGCGACAGCTCCCGCGATAAAATAACGCGTTCAATTCCCTGCTTTGCCCAAAATTGTACACTCGCGTAATTTACCGCATTCGCCTGTACCGATAAGTGGATCGGCATGGCAGGCCATTTTTCACGAACAAGCATAATTAAACCAGGGTCTGACATAATTAGCGCATCGGGTTTCATCGCAATAACCGGTTCTATATCACGTAAATACGATTTAACTTTAGCGTTGTGCGGTGCAATATTAGACACCACATAAAACTTTTTATTTTGCACATGCGCTTCACTAATTCCTACTTGCAGAGTATCTAGGTCAAACTCATTATTACGTACACGCAAACTATAGCGAGGCTGCCCTGCATAAACCGCATCTGCGCCATAAGCAAACGCGTAGCGCATGTTTTTTAAACTGCCTGCGGGGCATAATAATTCAGGAATAAAAGGCATTGAAGAAATAACGGGTGACATGTGCGCTCCATACATCAAACTGGGTTTAAGCCAGTTGCATAAGTAGTTAACCTAAACTCTGAAAAATAAATCTATCCCAAGCAGAATTCAGATTAGTCATTAACAAATAAGTAAACAGAAGCGCGGCAGTATAAATGCGGTCAATAATTTGCGTTTGATCGAGATCACAAAACGGCAACCAAACTGGTTTTTAATAAAATTAGGATTTTTCACTTAAAACGCGTATAATTCGCGCCCGTTAATATTCACACTTTTACTTAAAATTATTGGAGCATAAAGATGGCTTTAGAACGTACTTTTTCAATCGTAAAACCTGATGCAGTTGCTAAAAACCACATTGGCGCTATCTACAACCGTTTCGAATCTGCTGGCCTTAAAATCGTTGCAGCTAAAATGGTTCACCTTTCACAAGAGAAAGCTGAAGGTTTCTACGCTGAACATAGCGAACGTCCTTTCTTCGGTGCTTTAGTATCTTTCATGACATCTGGTCCAGTAATGGTTACAGTTCTTGAAGGCGAAAACGCTGTTCTTAAAAACCGTGAAATCATGGGTGCTACTAACCCTGCTGAAGCACTAGCTGGTACTTTACGTGCAGACTACGCTGATAGCATCGACGAAAATGCTGTTCACGGTTCTGACGCTGTTGAATCTGCTGCTCGCGAAATCGCGTACTTCTTCGCTGACGAAGAGCTTTGTTCACGTACTCGTTAATTCGAATTCGTTAACATATTGAAAAGGGCTTTCGGGCCCTTTTTTAGTCATTACGTAAAGTATTAATCAGAAACTCATGATGTTTTACTTAATGATTAAAGTGAGTGAATTGTGTACAATTCGTCCTCGTAAATTTTATCTCCACCGTCACCGATTGAGGTTGTTTCATGACCGAGCAAAAAAAGATTAACTTATTAGATTTAAACCGAGAAGCAATGCGCGAGCTATTTGCATCGTTCGGTGAAAAGCCGTTTCGTAGTGACCAGGTGATGAAATGGATTTATCATTTTGGCGTAGATAACTTCGACGATATGAGCAACGTAAACAAAAAGCTTAAAGAAAAACTTAAAGCTGAGTGCGAAATTGTAGCGCCAGAAATCACTGTGCGCCAACAAGCAAGCGACGGTACTATTAAGTACGCACTTATTCTGGAAGGCGGCCAAGAAGTAGAAGCCGTTTGGATCCCTGAAAAAGAGCGCGCTACGTTATGTGTATCATCACAAGTGGGTTGTGCTCTTGAATGTACTTTTTGTTCTACTGCTCAACAAGGCTTTAACCGTAACTTAAAAGTATCTGAAATTATTGGTCAAGTTTGGCGTGTAGCTAAAGATATAGGCCTTGATGGTCATAGCGAAAAGCGCCCAGTAACTAACGTTGTAATGATGGGTATGGGCGAGCCTTTACTTAATCTTAAAAACGTAGTGCCAGCAATGGAACTAATGATGGACGATTGGGGCTTTGGTTTATCTAAGCGCCGCGTAACATTAAGTACTTCAGGCGTTGTACCTGCTCTTGATTTACTAAAAGAGAAAATTGACGTAGCACTGGCTATTTCACTTCACGCACCCGATAACGCACTGCGTGACATTTTAGTGCCAGTTAATAAAAAGTACCCTATTGAAGAATTTTTAGCCTCGTGTCGTCGTTATATCGATGGCTCAAAAGCAAATAAAGATGTAACGGTTGAATACGTTATGCTTAACGGTATTAACGACAGCACCGATCAGGCGCATGCATTAGTGCAAACGTTAAAAGGCACACCTTGTAAGGTAAACCTTATTCCGTTTAACCCGTTTCCGGGTAATGAATACACGCGCTCAAGCAATAGCCGTATTGACCGTTTTTCAAAAGTATTACAAGCAGCAGGCGTTACCTGTATTGTGCGCCGAACTCGCGGTGACGATATTGACGCTGCTTGCGGACAGTTAGTAGGTGATGTAGTTGACCGTACTAAACGTTTAGCTAAAAAGAAAATGCGTGACGATAACGCAATTAGCGTTAATATCCACCAAGCATAATCTGTAACCACCCTATGTTAATTAGTCATGTAGGGTGGTTAAGTTGTTTATTTTTAAATAAATGATGCAACAACAAAGGTTTTAGGTAAGATAGGCGCCATGGACTAAAAATAAAGAGATAAGGTAATGCGATCTATACTTGCTATAACACTATCAACACTTGCCTTAAGTGGCTGTGTTAGCGAAAGTAGTTATAACGGCAGTAATAAGCCCGTCGTCGAAAATAAAATTAATAATACTGGCGCAGCACGAACACGAATTGCTTTAGCCCTACAGTATTTAAAAACGGGTAATAACTCTCAAGCCAAATACAATTTAGAACGTGCAGCTGCATTTGCTCCTGACCTACCTGAAGTACATTACTCTCTTGCTTATTACTATCAACAAGTAGGCGAAAACCCGCTAGCTGATAAAGCCTACCAAAAAGCACTCGAAATAAAGCCTGACGATCCTAATACCCTTAATAACTACGGCGTGTTTTTATGTGGTATTGATGAATACGATCGTGCAACTGATCAATTTTTAAAAGCCATTGAAGTACCAAGTTATATTCGCGTTGCCGAAAGTTACGAAAATTTAGCCTTGTGTGCTATTGAATTTGATGATTTTGAAAATGCAGAAAGTTACTTTCAACAGGCACTTAATCACAGCTCTCAGCGTACATCTACGTTAATTAGTTTAGCAGCGCTGTATTACGCAAAAAGTGACTTATACAAAGCCAGTGAACTTTTAAAACGCTACGAAAGCACAGGTCGAGTATCTTCTCGCGCATTAATGCTTAGCTACCTTGTAAAAAACAGAATGGGCAGAATAGAAGAGGCTGAAAAAATTTCCAGCACTATCTTACAAACTTACTCTAGCAGTAACGAAGCCTATGCATTAAAAGAGAAAAGAACACGTTTTAATGAGTTTGAAATACTGCGAGAAAAATACCGTAAAGCGCAGTTAAAAGAACTAAAAAATGACGAAAGCGGCGCGCACGTTAGTTCAAAACCAAAAATAAAAGTAATCAGAAAGAAACGTTCACCACAAGACGGTTCAACAAGCTTGGTAACAAACGACGAGCAAAAAACAGATAAAAAGCTCGCAATAGCAAATAACCAAGATGTAAATCCAGTTATAGTAAGAGAAAAGCAAGCTAAGACGGTAAAAAACACGGTCAGTAAGCAAGCCGATGAAGCAACCGTAATAGCAAAACAAATAACAACTCAAAAAGAAGATGCTCCTAAAGTCGTCGCGCCAAGCAACCCTACCGATACATCGGCTGTTATGCTTGCACTTACTACTAAGCACGACTCTGCAGATTCCGTAGTAGCTGCACCTAAAAAAGCTAAGCCCGTTTACGAACCTCAAAAAGAAGTTATAGCAACAAAACAACCAGCTAAAGCCGATGACGAAGTTACAATAATTTCGTTTGGCGCACCTAAAACAGGCCAGTTTAATTCGCAGCAAACTAGTAACTATAGTAATTCAGTTCCTGCAGTTACCGCTCAAAAAAATAGTAGTGACGTGGTATTCTACGAAGCGACTAAAAATACAACTGTATTTAAAAATAGCAGCTATCAAAATGATGCAGATATTGAATTTAAAAGTTACGAAGCAGTACAAAAAACAGAGCTCCCAATGCTTAACCCTAAAGTATCGCCTTTACGCGTGCCATTTCACGTAATTGCTGTTGGCGAAAACCTATTTAGCATTTCGGTGCGATACAATGTTAAACTACAAAAGCTCCTGCAATGGAATGGTCTAAAAGAGTCGGATCGGGTAATGAATGGAAGTAAAATATACCTAAACGATCCAAATATTTATTACGAAATTAAAGCTGGTGATTCCCTTTACGATATAGCTACCCAGCGGCATGTATTAATTGATGAATTAATGCGATGGAATAAATTAAGTCCTGATATAGCACTAAAACCAGGGCACAAACTTTTACTAGTGGATCCAGACTCATACACATTATGAATGAAGAAAATACGCAAACACAGAGCGAACAGCCAACTGTAGGCCAGATATTAAAAAATCACAGAGAACAAGCGAACGTTAGCATAGCGACTATTGCTGCACCGTTAAAGCTGTCTGAACTTCAAATTAAACGCCTTGAAAATGATGAATTTACATTACTAGGCCCTATTACTTTTGTTAAAGGCTATATAAAAAACTATTGCCGTGAATTAAAAGTAGATAGCGCACCTATATTAGCAATGATGCCAGCCCCACCGGAGCCGGCTAAACCCGCTAATATGCAGAGTTTTTCACGCCGTACAGAAAAAGAAGCAAACGACAGCCGCTTAATGTTTTTTAGCTATTTAATTTTAGCGATTGTTATTGGCTCATCTGCTTTATGGTTTTGGCAAAACGCGACACCTATTGAAGAGCAAACGAGTAACATAAACGTTGCCAACTCAAAAATGAGCGAGCGCCAAGCCGCTCAACCCAGTATTTCAGAGCAACAGCAACAAGCCGAAATTGACGATGAATCATTATTAGAATCACAAAGCACGTCTAGTGAAACATCAACAAGCCCAGAAATAGTTAAAGAAACGGCTCCTATTGCTTCTAACAGCGCAAGTCAAGACGATGCTAGCAGTACAATTGTCATGAACTTTAATGGCGAAAGTTGGGTTGAAATTTACGACGGCGAAGGCGAGAAAATAGCATTCGGCGTTAAAAAAGCAGGCTACATTATGACCGTAAGCGGTACGCCTCCTTTTTCAGTTGTGCTTGGTAAGCATGACGCTGTAGACATTACTTTAAACGGTGAACCTGTAGATGTTTCTGCATTTCCTCAAAACCGTTTAGCCAAATTTACATTACCACTAGCAGAGTAGTCGCTATGTTTTCAGAATCTCCAATTAAACGCAGAAAATCCACCCGAATCAATGTAGGTAACGTCCCTATTGGTGATGGTGCCCCTATTGCAGTGCAATCAATGACCAACACCGACACCATGGATGTTGATGCAACTGTTGCACAAATACAGGCAATACAAGATGCAGGTGCCGACATAGTCCGTGTATCAGTACCAACAATGGATGCAGCCGAAGCGTTTAAAAGTATTAAAGAACAAGTAACGATTCCGCTAGTAGCCGATATTCACTTTGATTACCGTATAGCCTTAAAAGTGGCAAAATACGGCGTTGATTGCCTGCGTATAAACCCAGGGAATATAGGTAGTGAAGAGCGTATTAGAGCCGTAGTAGACTCAGCACGCGAGCATAACATTCCTATTCGTATTGGTGTAAATGGCGGTTCACTAGAGCGCGACTTACAAGAAAAATACGGCGAACCAACACCAGAAGCCTTATTAGAATCAGCAATGCGCCATGTAGATATATTGCGCCGCCTTGATTTTGACCAATTTAAAATATCAGTAAAAGCGTCTGACGTATTTTTAGCTGTAGGAGCATATCGCTTACTCGCTAAAGAAATAGACCAACCACTACATTTAGGTATTACCGAAGCGGGCGGCATGCGCTCAGGCTCTGTTAAATCTGCAGTAGGTTTAGGTATGTTATTAGCCGAAGGTATTGGCGATACCCTGCGTGTATCACTTGCTGCCGATCCTGTTCAAGAAATTAAAGTCGGCTTTGATATCTTAAATTCATTGCGCATTCGTTCGCGTGGAATTAACTTTATTGCCTGCCCTAGCTGCTCACGCCAAGAGTTTGATGTAGTAAGCACCATGAACCAACTTGAAGAGCGCTTAGAGGATATTATCGAACCTATGTCAGTTTCGGTAATTGGTTGCGTTGTAAATGGACCAGGTGAAGCGCTTGTGAGTGATATAGGGCTTGCCGGTGCAAATCGTCGCTCTGGTTTGTATATAAATGGCGAACGCCAAAAAGCGCGCATTGATAACAACAACATTGTTGATCAGCTTGAAGGTTATGTACGCGACTTTATAGAAAAAAAGCAGAGCCAAACACCGATTGACATAAAAATAGTCGAATAAATACCGTTTAAGGTGGCAAACCCCGTGGTTTGCCGTTTACCTTTATAGCTAGTGGATACCCAAACGACCCCAAGATACAGAATTCAGCGTTTCACAGGCTCTTAATATCAAGGCGTTACTTTGCAAGAATGGCAATCCCTTTTAAAAAGTAACAACGATGAGAGTAAGTGTCTGTGAACCGCCCAACGGGTTGGTTTAAAAGCGATTTATACTGCGTTATTGATTTTAACAATAGAACCACTATTACTTTCAATCAATGCCTTGCCTAAATCGCTTTTAATTCCAACTGAAACTCGCATCATGGGGTCATTTGGGTATATAATGACGGGTCAATTTTTAGCATTCTTGTTGTGTAAGCATTTTTCATTACACAAAAAAACAGCATTTAGGATTTATCAGTGGCAAAACAAATTCAGGCAGTTCGCGGTATGAACGATTGTCTGCCGGGCGATACACAAGTTTGGCAGAAAGTAGAAAACATTTTACGCGAGACAGTAGCATCGTTCGGTTATCAAGAAATTCGTTTTCCTATTGTAGAATCAACCGACTTATTTAAACGCTCTATTGGTGAAGTTACCGATATAGTAGAAAAAGAAATGTACACCTTTGCCGATCGCAATGGCGACTTATTAACACTTCGCCCAGAAGGCACCGCAGTATGCGTACGTGCTGGCAACCAAAATGGCTTACTATACAACCAAGAACAACGCCTTTGGTACATGGGTCCAATGTTTCGTCACGAGCGTCCGCAAAAAGGTCGTTACCGTCAGTTTCACCAATTTGGTTTAGAAACATTTGGTATTGCTACAGCAGATATAGACGCAGAAGTTATTTTATTAACAGCGCAACTATGGGAAGCCTTTGGTATTACTGACCACGTTCGTTTAGAGCTAAATTCTTTAGGGTCTAACGAAGCGCGTGCAGATTACCGTGATGCGTTAGTAGCCTACCTTGAGCAACACATTGATGTGCTTGATGAAGACTCAAAACGTCGTATGTATTCAAACCCATTACGCGTACTTGATAGCAAAAATCCAGACGTACAAGCAATTTTAACTGATGCGCCTAAATTGTCTGAAAATTTAGATGCTGAATCAAAAGAACATTTTGCAAATTTATGTGAACGTTTAGACGCTGCTGGCGTCTCATATACGGTTAATGAAAAGTTAGTACGTGGTTTAGACTACTACAACCGCACTGTATTTGAATGGGTAACCGACAGTTTAGGTGCACAAGGCACTGTATGTGCTGGCGGACGTTACGATGGCTTAGTTGAACAACTTGGCGGCAAAGCAACGCCAGCAGTTGGTTTTGCAATGGGTCTAGAGCGCTTAGTATTATTACTACAAGCACTTGAGTGTGTAGGTGACATTCGTCGTAATGCTGATGTATATTTAGCAGCAATGGGCGACAAAGCAAGCATTCAAGCACCTGCAATTGCAGCGCAACTACGCAAAGACGTACCGGGTTTGCGCGTTATGGTACATGCGGGCGGCGGCAACTTTAAAAAACAATTAAAACGTGCTGATAAAAGCGATGCACTTGTTGCAGTGATTATTGGCGAAGATGAATTAGAAAAAGGCGTTGTGACCATCAAGTATTTACGCGAGCGTAAAGAACAAGTCACATTAGAATTAGAACAAGCTAAAGCGCTATTAGCTGAGCTTATTAACGGCTAAGCGAACATTAGAGGTAAGAATGGACATTTATTCAACAGAAGAACAACAAGCAGAAGCCATTAAACGCTTTTTCCGTGAAAACGGCATTTCACTTGCGCTAGGTATACTTGTTGGCCTAGGTGGCTTATATGGCTGGAAAGCATATAACCAAAACCAAATTACTACCGCTGAAAAAGCATCAGATTCATATACAACACTTGTTGAAAGCGATGATGTATTATCTTCAGCTGATGCGTTTATTAGCGAAAATAAAGACACAAACTACGCAACACTTGCTGCATTCGTTGCTGCAAAAGACGCAGTAGAAGCGAAAAAACTAGACGTAGCAAGCGAAAAGCTAAGCTGGGTTGTGTCTAATACGCCAAATACAGAATTAAAAGCAATTGCGATTACACGTTTAGCACGTGTTCAAATTGCGCAAACTAAATATGACGATGCATTAACAACATTAAATGCACCATTACCTGAAGCGTTCAATGCAAACGTGGCCGAGCTTAAAGGCGATATTTACACTGAGCAAGGTAATAAAGATCAAGCACGTACTGCATACCAAGCAGCAATAGATGCGGGTGGATTAACAAGTAACCCACTATTACAAATTAAGTTAGATGACCTAGCAGTAACTAGCCCAGCGGCATAAGGTTTTAGGCATGAAAAAATTTACAACAGCAGCCCTTGCCCTATGTATGGCAACATTGATGGGTTGTTCATCAAGTGATGATGAAGATGAACTAGTACTTCCTGAAATTGTAAACCAATTTGAAACTGACGTTGTTTGGCAAGAATCTGTAGGTGATGGCGTAGAGCATTATTTTTCTCGTTTAACACCCGCAGTTTACAAAGATACTGTGTATGTTGCTAGCCGCGAAGGCCAAGTAGAAGCGCTTTCGCTTGATAATGGCGATACAAAATGGGAAACCGATGTACGCCAAGATTTATCGTTTTGGCCTTGGGCTGACAACGGTAATGCAAAATTATCAGGTGGTATTTTGCAAGCCTATGGTAAAATTTATATTGGTTCTGAACACGGCTTTATTATTGCTCTTGATCGCGAAACTGGTGAAGAAGTTTGGCGTAAAAACGTACCAGGCGAATCTCTGTCTAAACCAACAGCAGGCGATGGCTTAATATTTGTAAATTTAGGCTCTGGTAAATTGTTAGCCCTTCACCCAGATACAGGCGAAGAGCGTTGGAGCTTTGAACAAGAAGTTCCACCACTAACATTACGCGGACAAAGCTCGCCAACCGTTGCTAACGGTGGTGTATTAGTAGGCCTTGAAACAGGCAAGCTAAGCGTATTAATTTCAGACAGTGGTTACTCAGCATGGAGCGCAGAAATTGCGGTTGCTAAAGGCGCATCAGAATTTGAACGCCTAGTTGACGTAGACACTCAACCACTTATTAGTGGTCCATACGCTTACGCTATAGCTTACAACGGCAACTTAGCCGCTGTAGATATTCGCTCTGGCAATGTTGTATGGAAACGCGAGTACAGCAGCTACCGCGAAATTGCGATGGATGCACAAACAATTTATTTAGTAGATAGCGATGGTGTTATTTACGCATTAGATAAAAATTCAGGTATTGAACGTTGGAGCCAACCCGCTCTACGCGGTTGGTACCTAACAGGCCCTGCAGTTGCAGGTAGCCACTTAGCTTTAGGCGACCAAGAAGGTAACCTACATTGGCTAAATAAAGAAACTGGCGAGCTAGTATCTCGTGAAGACTTTGACAGCTCGGGCTTTTTTGTTGAGCCAGTTGTTGCCGACGATAAGCTAATTTTATACACCCGTGATGGTGAAGTTAGTATGGTAAAAATACCAAACTAAGTTACTAATAGTCATATGGTTTTTTTAAGGCTTCGCACTGCGAAGCCTTTTGTTGTTTTTTAAAGAGGTAGTTTATGCTTCCCGTGATCGCTCTAGTTGGGCGACCCAATGTGGGCAAATCCACATTATTTAACCGTTTAACACGTACTCGTGATGCACTCGTAGCCGATTTTCCAGGTTTAACACGAGATAGAAAATATGGCCAAGCTAGTTACGATGGCTATGAATTTATCGTGGTAGACACGGGCGGTATTGATGGCTCAGAAGAAGGCATCGAAATCGAAATGGCAGATCAATCTCTGCTAGCTATTGAAGAAGCCGACATTGTTCTGTTTTTAGTAGATGCTCGTGTAGGTATGACCGTAGCTGACCAAGCAATTGCTAATCACTTGCGTAAACAAGATAAAAAGTGTTTTGTTGTTGCCAATAAAACCGATGGTATTGATGCAGATTCAAACTGTGCTGAATTTTACCAATTATCATTAGGTGAAATTCATCACATTGCTGCATCGCATGGCCGTGGTATTACGTTATTACTTGAGCAAACACTTCAGCCGCTTATTGCTGAATTAGCTGCACAAGACGAAGACGTAACAGGCGATGACGAAGAGCTTATTAATCTTTACGAAGAAGATGAAGACAGCGATACCGATCACCAGGCATTTGCAGACAAACCTGTAAAGCTTGCAATTATTGGTCGCCCTAACGTTGGTAAGTCAACGCTTACAAACCGTATACTGGGTGAAGATCGCGTAATTGTATACGACATGCCAGGTACAACACGTGACTCTATCTACATTCCGATGACTCGAAATGAAAAAGAGTATGTGTTAATTGACACCGCAGGTGTTCGTAAGCGTAAAAAAGTAAGCGACGTTGTTGAAAAGTTCTCAGTAATTAAAACGCTTCAAGCAATCGAAGATTGTAACGTTGTGTTATTGATTGTTGATGCTCGCGATGGTATTTCAGATCAAGATTTAAGCTTATTAGGCTTTGCTCTTAACTCAGGTCGTTCATTGGTAATTGCAGTGAACAAATGGGATGGCTTAGACGATTACGTTAAAGATCGTATTAAATCAGAGCTCGATCGCCGTTTAGGCTTTATTGACTTTGCACGCCTACACTTTATATCTGCACTACACGGTACAGGTGTTGGTCATTTATTCGAGTCTGTTGACGAAGCGTATGAATCAGCTACTAAACGTATAAGTACTGCAATGTTACGTCGTATTATGGACATGGCTCAAGCCGATCACCAGCCGCCACTTGTTCGTGGTCGTCGTGTTAAGCTCAAATATGCGCATGCCGGTGGTTATAACCCACCACGTATTGTTATTCACGGTAACCAAGTTAAAGATTTACCAGATAGTTATAAACGCTACCTGATGAACTACTACCGTAAAGCGCTTAAAATTATGGGCACACCTATTAAAATCGAATTTAGAGAAGGTGAAAACCCATTTGCTGGTCGTGTTAATAAAGTAACACTGTCGCAAAAGCGTAAAATACGTGCATTTGCTAAAGAAAACCGTAATAAATAAACTTTTCAAGCGTTAGTTTATTACAATAAAAACGGCGTACTTTTTAGTACGCCGTTTTTGTTTTAATATGTTATTAAGAGTTACAAACCAAGTAAAGCTAAGCGCACTAAGTTTTCCACCGTGGCTTCATGTGCACTTTTATTTTTATTAGTTGGCATAAACCTAGAAGTAGGTGATTTAATAGTTATAAAGCCATGATTGGTTGCCATTTCATGAGCTAATAGCTTTCGCTCTTTAGGTGTTAAATGGTTTTCGTGTATTTTTGCCAGTTCACCGCTATCAAGCCATATGCCTGCACAACCTGGGCATTCGTCTATTTCAACCACTTTAAGCGGTGAAAAATACCGGCGCATCATCACAATACTTGGGCATTTAGGACAATTTACTCGCATTGAGACATCGCCCTCACCTTCAATATAGTTACTTAAGTGTTTAAGTAATACCTGACCGTGCTTTAACTCTGGCGAGCTAAACTTAAAAATTTGGCTGTTATCAAAAAATACGCCACCTTGCACTGAAGTGTAAACAGTAATACCGCCAATTAATAACGGCTCAAGAGAGGCATTTGTACGTGGGCATAACATTCTAAAAATCCTTTTTATTTTAATACCTAGCTTACACTACTTTACTCAAGCGCTTTATGAATAAGCCCAACAAGTGGATCTGGTAATGTAATATTACCTGTAAGTACAAACTCATGGGCTTCATCTGACATTTTTTGCCATGTGCGGCGAATAATACCAATCCATTTTTCTTCATTGTAATCTGGTTTTGCATTGGCAAACCCAAGCATGTAGTGTTCAATAAACACCAAACTCGCTACATCTTCTACTAATTGGCTATCTGGATTGCGCTTAATATCTTTTTTAGCAACAGCGTTATAAACACGGTTTTGGTCCGTATCGTTAAACCCAGCTTGTTTCATTAATTCAACGGCTAGTGACGCATGAAAAATATAAAGTGCGCTGCGCCATTGATGATAACCCTGCTTGTTCATTTCAAAGTCACTACGTGGCGACTTCCAACGCTGAATATGCTGTGCACGCACTGCAACTTGCATGAGTTCATCGGCATCTGGTTTAAAACGAGTTAGCATTTCGCTCATACGCAAGCCGTATAAGCTTTCTTTTGGAAAGCTTTGCCCATTGTGCTGCTCAGTATTAGGGTCTTGGTTATTAGCTTCATCAATCAGCGTTATTACTTTATTAAACATGACGGTCTTTTATTGTAATTAGTTTTAATCATTCTAAACGCTGATAAAACAATAAACTAGTGGCCCACTCACTTCAGCGGTGAAATTTGTTCAATCAAAAAGTAAAACCAATTGATACTGGTTATAAAAGTAAGCGCATTAATAAAGTTAACTTGGTACTATATTAAAAACAAAAATGATAAATGTGCGTACACTAATAAAAATTAACGCGCTAAAAATGAGAATAATATGTTCAAAAAAACAATTTTAGCTATTTGCTTAGCTGTAGCATCACTGCCGAGCGCAGCCGATAGCAATGCAGATTTAAAAACCATTATTGATAACCATTGGCAAAATGCAAAAGCCGAAAAAATATTCTTTCGTACCGACCCTGATGGTTGGAAACCCAGTGGTACATTACCAAATTGGACCGAACAAGCCATTGCAAAGCGCCAAGCTTATAATAACAATGTATTAAAAAACTTAAGTAAAATAGATCCTAAAACGCTGAGCAGCTCGCAGTTAATGAACTACCGTTTATTTAAATACGAGCGAGAAACAGAGCAGCAAAGTTACCTTTTTCAAGATAAGTATTTTCAGGTTAACTTTTTAAGTGGCTGGCATACCTACTTTGCCGAAGCACCGGCTAATATGGCATTTTTAACACCTGATGATTACAACGCATTTTTAGTAAGCCTTGCCGACTACCCTCGCTTTAATCAAGAAAACATTAACTTGATGAAGGAAGGAATTGAACTGGGGTATACGCACTACTGCAAAACATTTGAAAATTACAGCCAGAGCATTAACGCTCATATAGTTAAGCAATCTGAAAACAGTGCCTTATACGAGCCTTTTACACGTATACCAAATACGTTTACAGCAGAGCAAAAGGCCACATACCAAAATAAAGCAAAAGCCTTAATTAGCTCAAAAGTAGTACCAGCTTATCAGCACTTTTACGACTTTTTTGAAAACGATTACATGCCTAACTGTAGAGCAGAGCCAGGTATTTCAAGCGTTAAAGGCGGGCTTGAGTATTATAAATATGCGGTAAATTATTACACCACAACCAATGCAACACCCAAGCAAATACACGAGCTTGGCTTAAAAGAAGTGGCGCGTATAAAAACGCAAATGCAAAACATTATTGATAAAGTAAGCTTTGATGGCACTTATGCTGAGTTTTTAGAATTTTTAGCAACCGATGAGCAATTTTACGCAACAGACGCGCAAGACTTGCTTGAAAAAACAGCTTTTATAACGCAAAAAATGTATGGCAAGTTACCCACCTACTTTGGCCATTTACCACGTAACACCTTTACAATAAAAGGCTCAGCGAGTCGTGGCGCGTTTTATATGCCACCGGCTGATAATCGCTCACCGGGTACTTATTTTTTAGCCTCAACACCTAAGCTACAACCTTTATATAATTTAGAAGCACTTAGCCTACACGAAGCAATACCAGGGCATCATTTACAAAACGCCATTGCAATGGAGTTAGACGTGCCCCAGTTTAGACGCACACTTAGCCACTCAGCATTTGGCGAAGGCTGGGCGCTTTACACCGAGCGCTTAGGCAAAGAAGCCGGCTTTTATCAAAACCCTTATAGCGACTTTGGTCGTTTAGGTTACGAAATGTGGCGCGCAGTGAGGCTTGTTGTTGATACAGGTATTCATGCATTTGGCTGGAGCCGCCAAAAGGCAATAGACTACTTGGCAGATCACACTGCATTGCCACAAAGCGCGGTGGAGGATCAAATAGATCGTTATATATCATGGCCAGGCCAAGCGCTTTCGTACAAAATGGGGGAGCTAAAAATACGCGAACTACGCGCAAAAGCTGAACAAGAACTAGGTGCTAAGTTTGATATTCGCAGCTTTCACGACACCGTAATCGGCCAAGGTTCATTGCCTATGTCAGTACTTGAGGATGTAATAAACGATTGGATAGCAGAGCAAAAATCGGCTATTTAACATTAAAGGAGGCGGTATTATTTACCGCCTCTTTCTAAATGGACTTTTTAATGAAACAAATCATTATTTTCATACCACTCATTTTATTTAGCAGCCAAGCTAATGCGTTTTGTTTAGACGCATCAAACTACATAGAGGGCGTAAAATATGGCGTTTGTGGGGAGCAAACAGATTCAATTTCCCTTACGCCTTATTTTATTATATGGATGCTTTTAAACGTGTTATTTGGGCAAATGCTTAATAAACCAAATATACACGTGGGATTTAAATATTTACTTTTTCTTTGTACGTTCCCACTGAGCCCGTTAGTACTATTAATGAATTTAACTGGAATGATGGTATCTCGCATTTATAAAAAACATTCAAACACCGCAAAAAACAAAGCCCAACCTAACCATGATTGCGCGGAACCTGTTATAGAAAAACCGAGCGTTAAGCAGCTAATAATTGGTGAGTACACTTTTGACAGCATGCAACAGGCCTTAATTAAAGAAGATAACCACTTCACATTAGAGCCTAAATGCATGCAGGTACTAAGCTATTTAGTTGAACAACAACCAAGGATAGTTAGCCTAGAAGAGTTACATAATAATGTATGGGAGAATCAAATAGTAACCGACACTGCAGTTAGGCGAGTTATTAGCAAACTACGTGTAGCCCTTAACGATAACGACACAAAAAACCCCAAATATATAAAGTCTGTAATGAAGCGAGGTTATCAGCTCATAGCAGAAGTTAAATCACAACCCACTGAATAGCAATGATTTATTAAAGTTATAACCGAGGTAATATCGTGGTTATAACTTTATAATAACTAGTTAACAGCTTTATTATCGTTATTTTTTACCTAACGTTTTAATTTATTTAGGCGCTGTAGAGCGACCCATAAAATTAAATAATTAAGGAAAAAATATGAAACATTTACTGCCGCTAGCACTATTATTAATTACAACATTAGTTACCATCAGTCTAATAGGTAATGCGCAATGTATTGAAATAGGTAACGCATCTATTGCCAGTATTTCATTCGGCACGTGTGATTTATCAAGCGCTAAAACAACGCTATCACCACTCGTTACTATTTTTTGGTTAGCAATGAATATGCTTTTTGCAATCATATTGCCTAAACCATCTATTGCTAAAAAGTACAAAATTGCTTTATTTATTTGTAGTTTACCGCTTAGCGTATTTGTGTATTTAATTGCTTATGTATCTATTAACCTCACTAACACGACCAAACCAGTTAAATAAAACCTAAGCAGGTGAGTAAGTAATACTTGCTCACCGCTTCATTACTAAAACTTGCAGCTGACTAATCCCTACCGGCTTTTACTTCGTAAAGTTAATGATTTACAAAAACCAGAGCATAAGTATGAGCAAACGCATTTTATATTGGCTACAAAACGATTTACGAATAGACGACAACCCTATTTTTAGTGATCTTGCGTCGCAGCAATGCGCACTCGATATTGTATTTGTAATAAATCCGCATTGGTTCAAAAATAATAACTACCAACAAAAACCATATGGCGTGCATAAACAACAGTTTTTAATGCAAAGCTTATTTGAGCTACAGCAGACGCTTATTGAACGCGGACAAACACTGCACGTGCTTGAAGGTGAACCAATAGCGCTTTTAAAAGCGCGTATAAATGATCTAAACATTGATGAAGTTGTATTTAGCAAGCAAATCGGTTTGTACGAGCAACGCCAAATAAGTTTACTTAAAGCGCATTGCCCAAATACAGAATTTACAGGCGTGCTGCAAGACACCCTATTTAAACAAAGCGACCTACCTTTTAATTTAAACGAGCTGCCTAAAAGCTTTACGCCGTTTCGTAAAAAGGTAGAGGCAGCCAATATACCTATAACTCTCTCAATGTTACCTGAAGGTTTACTCCCTCAACCTATAACATTATGTGCGGCCAAACCAATTGAGCTTACTGAACATACTGATGACAACAACGCGATAATGCACGGCGGATTTAAAAGTGCGCAAGCTCATTTAGCGCAGTACTTTTCGGGCTTACTGCCAAGTACCTATAAAACAACTCGAAACGAGCTTGATGGCTTTAATAACACCACAAAATTTAGTACCTGGCTTGCCTTTGGCTGTGTAAGTGCACGGCAAGTTTATAAAGCGGTTGAAGAGTACGAACATAAACATATCGTCAACGAATCTACTTATTGGATTAAGTTTGAATTGCTATGGCGAGAGTATTTTAAATGGCATGCACTCAATGCGGGCAACAGCTTATTTAGCTTTAAAGGCCAAAAACAAACCAAACCCCTAACAACGTTTATGCCAAACCGCTTTGCTGCGTGGTGTAATGGCTCAACACCCTTCCCATTGGTCAATGCCATTATGAATGAGCTTAATGCCACTGGTTATATATCAAACCGAGCAAGGCAAGTTGCGGCAAGTTGTTTAGTTAACGAACTTGGCCTTGATTGGCGCTATGGCGCGGCTTATTTTGAACAGCAATTGATTGATTACGACGTAGCCGCAAACTGGGGCAACTGGCAATACATAGCGGGCGTAGGTGTAGATCCGCGTGGCGGTAGGCACTTTAATATTGAAAAACAAACGTTACAGTTTGATCCGCTCGGTATTTACACTAATAAATGGCAAGGTAATAAAAATACCAGCGCGCAGCTGGATGACTTAAACGAAGTTGATTGGCCAATTTAAGCCAATCAACTTTTACCAAATAACGTTTAAAACAGCTCAGCAATACCTATATTAATGGCAAAGCCGCCTAACGTTAAAAACAAAAATAAACACAGTGCCAGTAACAGCGGTTTAATACCCGCTTGGCGAATTGCCCCAACATGTGTGCGTAAACCCAAAGCCACCATCGCAATGGTGAGTAATATATTATCAAACCAAACAACTGCGTTTGTAGTCACTTGAGGAATAATAGAGAGTGAATGCACACCACTGGCCACTATAAATAACACCGCAAACCAAGGGATAGTAATACCTGATTTATCGCCCTCACTGCTTGCTGCATCACCTGCTTTTGCTCTTTTTTTACTTTGCCAAAATGATAAACCCACTAAAAATGGCGCAAGCATCATCACTCTTAGCATTTTTTCTATTACTGCGGTGTCGGCCGCGTTAGCGCTTACCGCAGTGCCCGCTGCAACCACTTGCGCTACTTCATGAATGGTTGAGCCTACAAAAATACCGTATGCGTGTTCGCTCAATCCCATGTACTCAAACATTATTGGGTAGGCAAACATGCTTAGCGTACCAAACACCACCACCGTTGCTACCGCTACTGATACTTTATGCGCCTGTGCTTTTATAACAGGCTCGGTTGCCATCACCGCTGCAGCGCCACAAATAGAGCTACCCGCGCCAATTAATATAGTTGTTTGCTCATCTAGCTTAAATACACGTTTGCCAAGTTGAATTGCTAATATAAATGTACCAACAAGCATAACAATGTCAGTTAGTAAGCCACTCCAACCAACGCCCGCTACTTGCGTAAAGGTTATTCTAAAACCAAACAACACAACGCCCGCTTTGAGCAAAATACTTTTAGCGTAATCAACGCCCACATCGGTATGAGTCGCTATACCCGAAAAAATACTGTTACCCACAATAATACCAACCACAATACCAATAGTGAGTGAGCTAAATTGCGCAGTTTGCATTATTGATAATTTACTAAGCGCAACAGCAACGCCCGCAAGTACAATAACCAGTAACATGCCAATCCACCAGCGAGAGTCACCATACTGTTTAGTGTTAACACCTAAAGGCTGTAACCCATTTTTAATAGCGCTAAGCATAATATTCCCTCAATCAAACAACTCTAATTAGTTGACTTCATTTTAATAAAGGCCAAAATATAACTCCAATATATTAAAATCATGATTCGATAACTTAAGGTTATGTAATTTGAGAGGCGCAATGAATTTACATGCACTTAGGGTGTTTTATACGGTAGCAAAGCTTGGTAGTTTTTCAAGCGCAGCCGAGGCGCTTTTTATAAGCCAACCTGCGGTATCTAAAGCGCTAAAAGAGCTTGAGTATCAATTAAATATTCAACTTATTGAACGTGCATCTAAAGGCAAAAAACTCACTTTAAG
Organism: Pseudoalteromonas sp. SWYJ118; assembly: GCF_015864505.1. Taxonomy (NCBI): domain Bacteria; kingdom Pseudomonadati; phylum Pseudomonadota; class Gammaproteobacteria; order Alteromonadales; family Pseudoalteromonadaceae; genus Pseudoalteromonas; species Pseudoalteromonas sp. SWYJ118. Next base: position 61,955 of record NZ_JADYXC010000019.1, read on the forward strand.
TGAAGGCGGGCAAGCGCTTTTTGAACATGCGCGTAGTATTTTTGCCATAGAAAAAGCCGCCATTGAAGATATTAAATCGCGCACAGGGCTTAAGCGCGGCACATTGGTTATAGGCACCAGCACCACCATTGCCAGCTATTGGCTGCCTCCTTACTTAGCTAAATTTTGCGCGCAGTACCCACATATAAAAGTAGAAGTACAAGTGGCTAATACTGCGCAAATTGAGCACGCACTACTTGAATGCACCATCGATTTAGCACTGGTTGAGGGCACACCCACCGAGCCACACATTATTAGTAAGCACTGGCAAAACGATTTAATGAGTGTGGTTATACCAAGCAATTTAAAACCCGCTAAAAATGTAAAAGCATGGTTAAACAATCAATTTTGGTTACTACGCGAACCTGGCTCGGGCACTTTAGAGGTGTCGGTTAAGTTATTACAGCAACACGGTATTACGGCAAAAAACTGTATGCAACTCGGAAGTAATGAAGCAATAGCAAGAGCAGTAGCACAAGGAATGGGCGTTGCTTTATTGCCTAATGTAGTCACAGACGATTTAGTACAATTGGGTAAATTAACACGGCTAGAACAGCCAAATGACGTCGAGTTATCAAGACCATTATACCAATTACACTACAAAGACAGACCCTCTTCACATGCCGCACAAGCATTCGAAAAAAGCCTATTTAGTGAATAATGCTTACAACTTACAACTTACAACTTACAACTTACAACTTACAAGTAGTATATGTGCCTGAAGCAAAGGTAGGTAAAGTATAATGTATAAATCAAAACTTGACCCCCCTTTAGTCTTTCTATTTTTGTATAAGTTAAACCTTAATTTCTAAGAAATCTCCTAAAGCTATTTTTAATTTAGCCTGATCTAAGTCTTCAAAATCTGTTTCTTTCCAATCTTCAAATATTTGAATTAAATCCAACCTTGCATTTTCAAGCTTTAAACTATTAGCGGCTCTTCCGCTTGCATCCATAGGTTCATGAGCTACATCTAAGCAAATACACTTAACTTTTAAATCGACTCCAGACGGTTTATTTACTATCAAGTCAAAGCTATAGTCTTCTTTATTTGAAATAGTTAAAGAATTAAATGAATTATTTATTTTCTGTAACTGTTTAGCATCTTTTGCGATAGTGGCACTTTGTTGCCACTTTTTATTTTTTAAATAATTACTAAAGTTTGTAAAAAAAGTAACTGCCCCTGCTTTTTGACAATATACTAATAAGCCTGCCTGCTTATCTCTTTTAACATACCTAGTGACTAGCTGAAGTAAGCCTTCAAATACTTGAGGATTTGACTTCCCTAATTTTGCTTCCGCAATCCAAGTATAGCCAGATGAACTAACTGTCAGATCCACTGCACCATTTTTTTTTGTTTGCTCATCAGCATCGTCATAACCTAAATTAATAAGATTCCCAGCAAGTTCATTTGTAATCGAATCTTCTTTGGCACAATAGTGTTTATCAGATGCGGACTCCATCCTAACAAATTGTTCTGATATGTCTTTTTCTAGAAAAGTGACAAACTCATCATAAGAATCTGCTCTCATTCTTTTAGAAACACAAAGAAGTCTGTTTTTGTGAGCACTACTTAATTCAGGATGATAACTAGTCATTACGATCACAGCCATATTCAGTCGTATTCAATGTACAATAAAAACTTATATTTTTATGGTCATAATATTCTATGTGGTTGCCTGTCATCATATCAACAGGTGCCTCTCCCAATTCCATTGCTTCTATGTAAGAATCTCTTGAAATAAGAATGTTTTCTCCATCGTCAGAATTAAAATAAAAGTATTGAATATCTAAAAAGGCAGAAAAGAACTCGACTATTGAAATAACATTATCAATGGAATTACTTTTAGAGGCTGTCAATATTTTATTTATTGGATAATAACTTCGTGTAGGATTTTGCTCCACATAATTTAAAAAATTGTCATACATCTCAATATTTTCATATCGTTTAAATTTCTTAAGCTTAGCTATTCTCACCCTTTGTTTATCTAGTGCTTCATTGAGTTTTTCAAGCTCGAGAGATGACATCAGTTATTAGCCTATCTAATTTATAGAATGATTCAGGATGTTTAATTTTTATGGAATTACAAATTTTAATCTCCCACAGGTTTTTATGTGGTTCTATACTTACTTGCATTTCACAAACCTTCTCATCGGGCAATTCCCATCTGATATTAACAGCTCTGCATATATAAGTATGCTTCTTGCCACTATTATCTTGAACAACCTGAGTCCTGGCACAATAATTTTTTACAGTTTTATTTGATAAGTTAGCATCACTGCTTTGCTCATCAGTAGTCATAATTACAGCAGCAGCTCGACCGGCTTTTTTATCCTGATAAAGAGACTCTATACATTTAATGAAAGATATTTCTTTTGCATTTCTTAAATTAACCTTTTGAAGACCTACTAAATCATAAAAAGCATTATATGTACTTCTAAAGCAATCATCTTGCTCATTTTTTGGCATTTTTGAAGGTATTCTCACTTCAATTCTTTTCTTTTCAAAAGGAATAAATATGGTACTAAAATGATGAGTTTTAACCCTGAATGTAGTTCTAGTTTTTCTGTCAAACTCAGTTTTTTCTAGTATTGTTGAATAAATACAAGCGACTCCTTGCTTGAATTGTTTTATTTTAGTTAAAAAAGTTCCTTGATCATGTTTAGAGTCACTTTTTATTTTAGATGGGTAGATCTCTGATAGTTCACTTTCTTTAAATTCCGTTTCGAATCGGAGAAGAGCCTCTGTAATCTGATCTTCTGTAAATCTATCAATTTCATATATTCTATATGCTTGATCAGCCGACATTATTATTTGATCTACTAAAAGCTCTAAATTTCTAAAAGTAGCATCTGGCTTTATAGAGCTGGGCTTTATCAAATCTTGATGAATCTCTTTAATTGTTTTTGGCCAGTCATTTGAGACATGAAATTTATATTTCTTTGCTAGAAATCGAAAATAATGTAACTCTTCAGTTTCTTTAAGTCCGTCTAATAACAGCTCATACCGATTACGAGAGTGTTGCTGTAGGTTTTCCGTTTCCGCTAAATTCATTTTATCTCTAATTTTATAATAATTATTAAATATACATATCATTAAATAATATTTAAAAAAATAGTGCAACCTATCTAATTAATTTCACTTAACTTATAGATCTTACGATTTACTATTACATTAACACATTCTTATACAAGAAATAAAACGCCAAAGGGTTAAGGCCTCCACCTAAAATATTAAGAGGCTATCTATAACAGCCCACCAGCTAACTTATAAACCTATTTGCTAAATCGTTAACCCCAAATACGAACAAGCTCTATTTACAAACCCTGTGTTAAATCTTGTGCCAATGTACCCGTTGGCTTTTCAATTACGCGTACTAACTCTTTACCATCGTCTTTTACTATAAACGTAGGGGTGTATTGCAAGTCGTGAGCTTCTGCAATGCCTGCATCGTCTTGCTTGTTGTAACCTACGGCCACATATTCAATGCTTGCAAGTTCAACTTTAGACGCATCAATTAACTTAATGAGCTTTGGTACTTCGCGCTCACTGTCGTGGCACCACGTACCAAATAATACAATAAGCTCTTTGCCTTCTAGCTTTTGCATTAGGGCAATGTCTTGTGCTGTTGGCGTAAACGCTTTGTATTGTTCGTTAAACTTGTCGTAGTCGCTTAGCAGTACATCAGTGGAAATTCCGCCCGAAAACGGTGCATCAGCAGCGCAGCTTACAAGCGGCATACTTAAAGCACACAATAAAATTAATTTTTTAAACATAAGGTTGCTCTTAATTTAGGTATTAATTTAGGTATTAAACGACTATACCCAATATTGAGCGTGGAGTGAATAACTCTCAGGCGTTACTTTTTATCCATAAAAAAGTTAACTTGCGATAAGTTAGTTAAATACTCGCGTCTTACGTCTTTATTTTCAGCCAGCTTGTCTAAATCATCAATTAAGGTAACTAACTTATTATGAGAATGACTGCTGGTTGTTTTAAAGTCGTCTTGCTTTTCGTCGCTCTCAACACGCTCTTTTTTATTCATGCTGTAGCTGTTTTCGTTTGCTTCAAGCCAAATATCGTCAATTAAGCGAATGTCACTTTTACTAATGGTTTGCTCTTGCATCGCCATTTGCAGCTCGTATTGATTTGTTTGCGGGTTAAACGCATACATTTTTGTATCAACATCAACTTTGTGAGACTGGTCAAGCCCCACAAGTTCTTTATTTTTAACTGCGGTACCTACGTTATAACTCTCTTCTTTGTCGTAGTAATCAGGGCGACTGTATTGATAATCAAAGTGGCTACTTACGTTTTTACTTTGTGTTAAACCGCTAAGCTCGCCTAATTGGGTTTGCTCAGTAGCTTGGCTTAGCTCAATTGTACTTTTAGGCTGATAGTCACCGCTATCCAGTGCGTAAGAAAACGTAGCATCAAAATCAGCGAGCTTAGAAATCCCTGCTCCCAATGTATTTGGCGCTTTATCACCTAACCCTTGGTAACGGGGATCGTTTGTGACCATGTTATCAACCAAATCAGCAACCATAGCGCGCCCGTCATTAAATTGCTTATCTGCAAGTGACTCTATATTGCTATAACGCTCTGCCGCCGACGACATACTTGCAAAAGCGCCTTTAAACAATACAAAGCCTTGTTGCATTGTCTCATCCCCATTACGACCAAATGCCGAGCCTTCACTATCCTCGGTACTGTTTACTCGGCTATCTTCTAAGCTTTGATCGAGCGACGCTAAATACTGCTGCATTTGCTGTGTGTCTTTAGCGCCAATGGTCGACATATCGAGTGCAAAATCGATTTCGTTTTGCCCACTATCAGCCTTAAACACAAGCGCTTGCTGATTCGATGCTTCATCAATGGAGTAACTTAAATCAAGCGTGTTTTCGCCTGTATCAAGCGCATCATTTTGCGTTGTTGAAAACGACACATTAAAACCCGCTAGCTGCTCACTATTAAAGCCTGCTAAAAAGTCTAAACTCATGTCTGTTTGGTTTGGCACTATAATAGGATTAAATGAGTTTTCACTCACTTTAAAAAACTCATCGGCCATTTCGCCAACACCCGCCATAACCTGCGTTAAAGCCGCATGTTCAGCCTCAGATAAATCGCCATTTACTTCGTAACTTATGCCAAAGCCATCAACGGCTTCGCCCGTTTTTTCATCAAAGCCTTGTGACGAATTAAAAGTGATATTTATTACATCACCCTCTTTGGTTTTTACCGAGAGCTCAAATAAATAATTATCGTCATCCTCGTACTTGCTACTGTTAGCACTTTCCATGTAAGGATTAAGCGTGCGCTCAACACGTTGCTGACTTGAGGCTAAAAAGGTTTTTTGCTCATATCCAAGCTGCCCTAAACTCGACAAAATATCGCTAGTATTCGCATAAGCCCCCTGAATATTTTTAACCGACGTATTTAACCGCTCAATTAATTGGGTACTGTTTTCGTTTTTTAATAACCCCTCATGCTGAGAGCTTATTACGGTGCGCAGGGCGAGTTCTTCATCGGAGAGTTTATAGTTAAGCGTGCTTGGTGTGCTTGAAATAGTAAATAGTGAGGTAAGTTGCTGTTGTAAAATATCCCCTACTTTTTGATTGCTACTTATTGTTTCGTAAATTGTTTCGTAAATCGTTTCATCATTTAGCTGGCTTAATAACTCGTCGGTTATTTTAGGCACGTTAGTTTGTAAATCATTAATAGCTTGAAGGTCGCCACTGCTGTGCAGTGAAGGTGTCGCAGGTGTTTGGTTGGCGTTATTAACTGATTGGGCAAGCACAGTGCTTAGATTAGCCTGACTGCCTAATATATTATTAACCATGATTATCCTTAATCGCTAAACCTATTAAGTAATGTATCGGTCATTTGGCTAAAAGCTTTAGCTACAGATAATTAAGTTAAAAGCAGAAAAAATTAATACTTGAATTCAAATAATAATAGTCTGCTTTTAATCTAAAAGTTTGAAGGAGTAACCTAAATTATCCCTCTTCTTCCAACACAATATTTCGCTCAGCTAAGGCATTTAATAATTTTTTACTCGGCTCGCTATTTTCTAAACCAATTATTTTAGTAAGATTAGGTAATAAAGCTAAATCATCAATTGCTTTGTTCGTTACTTTGGGTACTTCATCTCCCATACCGGGATCCCAAAATGGGTGCATATGCTCTAAAAATACAGCTCCACCATTTAAACCACTGTCTTGATAAAGCTGCGTTACTTTATCGAGTAAAGTCATCGGTATTTCTACGTTTTTAAAGTACTTTTTAACCTCAGGAATACACTCATATCCATCTTCTTCTCGATCAATTTCGCGTTTTACATACTCTTTGGCAAATAAGTCTAAATCAAACTTTGGTAAGAGGATCTCTTGTCGATACATCAGCTCTTCAATAACAAGTAACTTAAAATTAAAATCACGAAATAAAACGGTGGGTTTATTATTAATATTAAACAATTTAGGTGTGTTTTTTAAAACATCAGCTTCTAAAAGTAACGATTTTAAGTGTGTTACTTTAGCTTCATCAGTGGTGGCTTTAAGTAATATATCCACGCTTTTTCGAGTCGGGGCTGAAACGGTAATTCTACGCAGAGCCGTTTTAATATTTTTGTTGTATTTATCTTGGCTGACTGCATCTATATTATCTAATTTTTGTTGATAATCGTTAATTATACTTTGTTTTGCACCTTTAATTTCAAGCTTTTTTAAGTGTTCTTGAATACGCGCTTGTTGTGTTTTTTTATCCTCAATTCCAAGCGGGCTTAGCATTAAATTCTCAATTAAATAATCTATCTCAATATCAGAAAAATCAAAACTATTAATCAAATTTTTAAAGATCAGTGGTGCATTTTTATAAAGCACATCTGCAGGCTTTGCAAACATACTTAATAGTTCTGAGTGCATCCAGCCGTAGCTGCTATTTTTAGCGTGCCTAACAATGCTCAACTGCAATAAATGAGTAAACTCGTTTATAACATCTGGGTGATACTCTTCAAAAATACTCATTATCAAGTTGCTATGTTGATTTGGAAATACTCGATAAAAAGCAGGAAGTAATAAAGCAATATCCACTTTATCGAGCTCATACTGATCAACAAAGCCAGAAGCATAACTGTTCACCGAATGATAAAAATAGAGTGTTATTAAACCCGAAACAACCACGTTAATTTTTGTATTTTGCTGATGAACTCGTTGATGCTCAATGAGCTCTTCTATTTTAGCTAATAGTGTTTGATGATATTTTAATATTACTAATCCATTTGGCGAATAGTCTGAGCTACACACAATTTCAATAAACGTAGCAAGGTACTCAACCTCAACCGAGTTTGATAAATCTATAGTTGTAAGCCAATTTATCATTGCGCTGTATATTTCATCTTCAACGCTAAAATCAGCCTCCATTAAACTACGACACTCTAGCCCATTAATAAGCCCTCGATCATATTGCCTTTTAATAGTGCCTTGCTGCTCTTGGATTAATTTTTTCCATTGCGCTTGAATATTTTTTACTGTCGTTTTATGTTTTTTATTAGGCACGCCTTTTTGAGTAGCACCAAAATTAGGGTTACGAATTGAATCAATATTTTTTTGTATATGAGTATGTACAGTCAACATATTATTTAGTAGTCCTTACTTAAAGCTGATGTATTAAATTGCAGTTTTTAAGATTACAGCTTATTAAAAATGGGTCGTTATATTTAATGTGCCATAAAAATGGTGAACAAAATTAGATATGTAACGCTTAAAACCGTGGTCAAATTTAATTAACCACAACAACGATTGTTAATATCTAAATCATAAAGTCATAATGTGATTTTTTTAACAGTTTCATGTGCTAAATTTTGAAAATCAACAGTTACACGCACATTGTTTTCAGCGAGATAAAGCAAGTAATTATCTGCTATAAAGTCCATTGCCATTCTTCTAAATTCACCTTTGTCAGCACCTTTAAGCTCATCAACGGCTGTGCTAGTCAAAGTAATAGTTAAAATTACATCTGAATCATTAAGACCTTTTTTTGCTTCAAGGCTTGAGTAATAGTAAGGGTTAAGCTCAAAGTTTGTAGCATTAACATCTTCCACAAAATATTGAGCAACATCCTCTTCTGGCATTGTGACCCATGTAACTCCAACAAATATCCCCATGTAAAATACAATCGCCGCTAAAGATATTCCAAATACTTTCCAGTTTGATTCAAACTCATATTCTTCTGAGTCTGATATTTGTGTTTTAGTAAGGTAGTGTTCTTTAAGTATCATAACCACAGGGATTAAGTAAGCGATAGGAATTAACATATTAGGCGTTTCATCTGGTAGAAAAGGTGAAATTACGATGATAATTGCGCTAAGTATTAAGTATCCATAAAACGTTTTTTTTGCTAAATCATTTTTATTAATTGATTCAAATGACTTCTTTAAAAAATAAGCGGCGGCCAAAGGCCCACCTATAAAAGTGGCAGCTATGATTTGGCCCGGAGAATAAATACTACTCATGACATTCCTTTGATCAATAAAAAATTAATAGTACGCAAATCACGTACTTTATCGTCGATTAATTGAATTAATTTTGGTTCTAACATTATCACACTCTTATTTGTAAACACTCGGAACTAAAAAGGAAACCTAACATATTTATCAGAGGAAAGTTCCCCCATAGTATTACTTAGTTAATGACAGTCGATGCAGAATGACCGCTTATCGCTCATAACTACCATATCGCATATGACTCTTTATTTTAGACTCACTCCCAAAAAATCCAACTTTAGAAACGCAAAGATCATTTTTGATCAAACCGACTTAACGTGTGTTTTTTATACTGTAACAGTAATAATTCTGTAACCTTGATCCGCGATAATCTCTATCCGATAAATGAATAAACTCAAGAAGACTAAGTAAGATGAGTACACCCTTAGTGCAACTAACATTTGCACAGCAATCATTTGATGATTCTATGTCTGCGGCGATGAGCCACGCTATGGAATATGAAAAGCTATCGCTAAAAGCCAATGCTGCGCATAACATTACGCTGCAGTGTGTGTTGCCTGATGGCGCAAATGAGAGCGATGTTATTTCACTAAGTGCTACGCAGCCCAGTGCGCGTGGGGCGCAGTATTTTACTGAAAAAATGCTAAGCAATGACGACCTTGAATCTGGTACTGTAAACCTTACTTTAAGTAACATTACACAAAGCCAATGTTTTGTAGTGCAAATGATGCTGCACGGAAAAAACACGACCTTAAAAGAAAGCCAACAACTCGATGTGTACATTAAAGCATTTGAGCAAGGCTATATTCCTGAACACATAACAACTGAACATGCTAAGCCTCAGGGCGTTCGTAGCTACTTTGCGAGTATGGGATCTACGTTTTTATCACTGTTTTAGTGCTGATTGCACTCCTGTAACACTGATAAGTTATTAATCAGCAAAACTTACTTTACCCATAGTAACTCCCGCAATACCTTGTGCAGTATTACTTAGGTGTTGTTGCTCTCCTGCTAGGCATTCGTTTGCTAAAATAGCAAATAACACGGCCTCTTTAGCGTCGGGGTTAATACCTAAATCGTCGGTGTTTTTAAAAGCCTTAATACGTGGGCAAAGCGCTTTAAGTTGCGCCATTAGTAACGGGTTATGAATACCGCCACCACTTGCATACACCACACAATTTTGTGCGCGCTCCGCACACTCATTTAATGCATTTGCTATTACTGTGGCTGTAAAGGTATTTAAGGTAGCCATAACATCTTCATGGTTTAAATGGTGAGTGTTAGTTTGCTGCTGTGCGGCCTTTAAATACGCTAAGTTAAATACCTCTGGCCCTGTAGTTTTAGGCATTGGGAGTTTAAAAAATGCGTTGTCACACAATGCACTCAATAATGGCGTATTTACCTTGCCTGCTTTTGCTATTTTTGCGCCATCGTCATAATGTAGCCCTGTAAAATGTTGCTGTACGTAGGCGTCCATAATGGTATTACCGGGGCCAATGTCGGAGCTAAACACACCGTTTGCATCGCCATTTTTAGGTAAAAATGTTAAGTTAGCTATGCCGCCCATGTTTAGCAAAACCCGACTTTCAACAGCGCTCGAAAAATATAAATAATCGCCATACACCGCCAGTGGTGCACCCTCACCTCCTGCGGCTATGTGTTTTTGCCTAAAATCACCAATGGTAGTAATACCGGTAGTAACGGCTATTTGGTCGCTATCTCCAATTTGTAAAGTGCCGTTATTAAAATCTTTATGGTTATGCTGCGACTGCGGGCAGTGGTAAATGGTTTGCCCGTGGCTGGCTATTACATCAATACTTGCTGGGTTTATATTCCACTTAGCTAAGCACTGATTAACCATATTACCGTGCAGCTTACCTACCCAAGGGTGCAATAAAGTAACAATCTCTAAATCGCATTCGCGCTTAGCAAATACCTGCTTTATTTTGGTTTTGTAGTCGTCGTTGTAGTCAACGGTGGTAAAGTTTAAAACCTCAATGTGTGTATTTAAGCCTGCGCCCGTTACTTTGCACAGTGCAACATCGAGCCCATCTAACGAGGTACCGCTCATTAAACCAATAATTAAACGGCTTGGCTTTTGGGCACTATTATAAAGGGCGGCTATATGTGGGTGCATAATGGCATCTAAACAGGTGTAATATTTTGCTTATATTAGAGTACTTTAAAACAAAGTAATAGCCGTAAACCGTTTAATCTTAATGATTGTACAAGGTTTAAATGATTGCTAAGTTAGTGTGTATTCAACTAATAATTAACTATCGCTATGATCACGCTCAGAGATTTTCAACCGCACGATGCGCCACACATTATTAAAACCTTAAACGATGAACAGGTAACACGGTATTTATCGTCAAAAATTCCGTTTCCGTATACGCAAGCCGATGCTGATTGGTGGATAAACCAAGGTTCTAAAAATGACGTAATTGATGCAGCGGTTAAGGCCATTGTAGTAAATGAGCAATTTGCAGGCTGTATTGGCATAACCCCAGGAGAGTTTGAATACAGCCGCAGTGGCGAAATTGGCTATTGGCTAAATAAAACCTACTGGGGACAAGGTATTATTACTCGCGCCATCACACTTATTTGCGAAGAAGCGTTTGCGCAATCTAACCTAAATAGAATTTTTGGCGCTGTGTTTACTGGTAATATAGGCTCAATGAAAGCACTTACTAAAAGTGGTTTTGAGCAAGAAGCCATCCTAAAACAGGCCATTTATAAAAACGGGGTGTTTTACAATAGCCATATTTTTAGCAAGCTAAAATAAACCATTTAGAATAAATACTCTGCAAAGGTTGAATTATCAACCACCCGCCCAAAACTCCTTTATTAAGGTACGCATTGTACATATTCATACTGCTTAGCCGCGCATTATTGTTTAGCTGATCACGATTTTTAAAGCGTAAACATTCGGTAAGTAGTTTATTTATATTAATAGGAGATCTTATATGTCTACGACTAGTCGCCAACTTACTCTTGAATCACGCCCTAATGGCGCTCCAACAGATGAAAACTTTAAATTAAAAACGGTAGAGCTTCCTGCATTAAAAGACGGCGAAGTTTTACTACGCACTATTTACCTATCGCTAGACCCGTATATGCGTGGTCGTATGAGCGATGCTAAGTCGTACGCTGACCCTGTTAATATTGGCGATGTAATGGTTGGCGCAACCGTGTGCCAAGTAGAAGAGTCTAAAAGCGATAAGTTTAACGAAGGCGAGTGGGTACTTGCCTACACAGGTTGGCAAGATTACGCCATTACCAATGGCGAAGGCTTAATGCAGTTAGGTAAAGAGCCTGCAAACCCTTCATACGCATTAGGTATTATGGGTATGCCTGGCTTTACTGCTTACATGGGTTTACTTGATATTGGCCAGCCTAAAGAAGGCGAAACCGTAGTTGTTGCAGCAGCAACAGGCCCAGTAGGTGCAACGGTTGGTCAAATAGCTAAAATTAAAGGCTGTAAAGTAGTGGGTGTTGCTGGTGGTAGCGAAAAATGTGCACACGCAGTTGAAAAACTAGGGTTTGATGCCTGTATTGATCACAAAGCTGATGACTTTGCAGAGCAGTTAGAAAAAGCCTGTGATAAAGGCATTGATGTTTACTACGAAAATGTGGGCGGTAAAGTATTCGACGCCGTACTACCATTACTAAATACCGCAGCGCGCGTACCATTGTGTGGTTTAGTATCGCAATATAACGCTACTAGCTTGCCAGAAGGCCCAGACCGTTTAGGTATGCTAATGGGTCAATTGCTTACTAAGCGTATTAAAATGCAAGGCTTTATCATTTTTGATGATTACGGCGACCGTTACGACGAGTTTGCACAAGACATGCAAAAATGGCTACAAGACGGAAAAATTCAATACCGTGAGCACATGGTAGAAGGCATCGAAAATACAGTAGGCGCGTTCAACGACATGATATGCGGTAAAAACTTTGGTAAAACTGTGGTTAAAATTAATAACCCACTTTAATTTTAAACGGTTTGTAAGGCCAAGTCCTTACAAGCCACAAAAGGACTGACATGATCAAACTACACCATTTAAATAAATCACGTTCTAAACGCGTAATTTGGCTTTTAGAAGAGCTAAATGTTGATTACGAAATTGTGGCTTATCAGCGTAATAAAGACACCTTCCTAGCCCCTGACGAATTAAAGCATATTCATCAACTTGGTAAGTCGCCAGTGATTGAAGACGGCGGCCTAATTATTGCCGAATCAGGCGCGATTACCGACTACCTTATTACTAAATATGGTAACGGTAAATTTGCACCAAAAGTAGATACCGCTGAATATGTTGACTACCAGCAATGGCTGCACTTTGCAGAAAGCTCAGCAATTTTACCGCTTTTACTTAAAATGTTTGTACTAAAAGACGGCGCTAAAACGCAGTTTTTAGAAGGCTATGCTGACGCTGAAACAGCTAAAGTAATTAGCTACTTTAACGACCGCCTTGAAGGTAAACGTTATTTAGTGGGCGATACCCTAACGGGCGCTGATTTTATGATGTCGTTTATTGTTGAAATAGTTAAAAACTCAGGTCAATTAGCGCACTTTAAAAACCTCGTTAAATACGACGAGCAATTACAAAGCCATGAGAAGTTTCATACAGCTAATGAGCTAGAAGCAAAGTACGACTAAACTTTTATATAATATTTTTATATAACATTAAGGGGCATTTAGCCCCTTTTTTAATGCCTGAAAAACACTCCTCATTAAAGTTACGCTTGTAAACTAAATTAACAAACAACCCCTTATTGCTAATAAAACTTTAATTAATAAGGCATAATGCTGCTATTGTTTTAGAATAATCACTAATAATACAAGCTGCTCTTGCGCGTATTGACTCACACTTGGGATCAACCATGACCATAAACATGCGTTTAACGACCGGCTTTGGCGTAATTTTATCAATGATGCTTATTTTAACCATTATTGGTATTTCGCGCGTTAGCCTCATTAATAATAACATTACCCACATGACCGACGTAAATTCGGTAAAGCAACGTTACGCAATTAACTTTAGAGGCAGCGTACACGACAGAGCAATAGCCGTGCGCGATGTAGTGCTAATTACCGATCAAAGCAGTTTAAGCTCCGTGTTAAAGAGCATAAAAGAGCTAAACGCATTTTACCAAACATCAAGCCGGTCTATGGCCGAGCTAATGGGTAATATGAATAGTGAAGAACGCGCTCTAATTAATAAAATAAATCAAATAGAGCAGCGCACTCAACCTTTCATTCAAGGTGTAATAAACGCTAAAAATGCAGGAAACCTAAACGAAGCTGAGCGCATTTTATTAACCGATGCGCGCCCTGCGTTTACCCAGTGGCTAAATGTTATAAACCAATTTATAAACCTGCAAGAGCAAGCAAATCAAACCACCACTATTGATACTCTCGATATTGCCAGCTCGTTTAAAATTTGGATGATTTCGCTCACCGCACTTGCCTTTTTAATAGGCATAAGCGTTGCGTATGTTATTAGCCAACTGATCAGAAATTCAGTAGGTGGCGAACCACAAGAAGCCGCCGAAGTAATTGCCCTTATTGCACAAGGCGACTTAAGAGGCGATGTACAGTCGTGTTGCCCAAATAGCATGATGGCTTCTGTAGGGGTGATGCAATCTAAATTAAAAACCATTGTAGATAGCATTATTAACTCATCTGAAGAGCTTTCTACGCACTCTGCAAGCGTAGCATCTGGCTCGCAGCAAGCACTTAGTGCCGCTGACGCACAAGTAACTTATACAAACTCGGCAGTAAGCAGCCTAGAAGAAATGAGCCGTAGTATTCATGCTGTAGCCGATTCAGTTAGGCAAACAGAAGATAACTCAAAAATAACCGCGCAGTTGTCACAGCAAGGTAGTATTGCAGTGCAAAAAGTTGCCGCCGAAATTGAGCAAATCTCAGTAACCGTAAAAGCCACAGTTACCCAAGTAAACGTGCTGCAAGAACATGTAAAACACATTGGCGATATTTTAAGTGTGATCCGCAGTATTTCTGATCAAACAAACTTGCTTGCACTAAATGCAGCAATAGAAGCTGCAAGAGCAGGCGAAACAGGCCGAGGGTTTGCTGTTGTTGCTGACGAGGTAAGACAACTTGCCCAGCGTACTGGTGATGCAACAGGCGATATTGAAAAGATGATTTTGCAAGTACAAGAAAACACGCAAGCGTCGGTAACAGCTATGGAAACCACAGTACCACAAGTAGAAAATGGCTTAACGCTTACTCACGAAGCAAACGAGCTACTGCATCAAATACAGCAACAAGCTAATGACTCATTAAGTAACGTGCTTGAAATTGTTGAATCAACATCAAACCAAGTAGCCACCGTGGCGCAAATTAGTACTGGCGTAGAAGAAATTGCCAGTATGTCCAAAGAAACCAGCATGTCGCTTAACAGTAACGCACAAGAAGCCGTTGCATTAGCTGACCTTTCAAACACGCTTAAAAAGTATATTAGCTACTTTAAAGTTTAATTTTTATAGTAAGCAATAAACAAAGGGGCTTTTAAGCCCCTTTGTTGTTTATGTACATTAATAATAGCGGACTATATACCCGCTAAATCGCGCTCGGTAATACACTCACCCGAGGCCATTTCAAACTCGCGACATACTAATGGGCGGTTTTCGTAAATAGAGCACATAAGCGTATTGCGGTCGAGTGCTTGGCACCAACCGTCGTCAGCGCGTTTCATTACTTCACTGCCCCATTTATCGTATTCTATATAGTTAAAAGGCACGCCAGTGTCGGTTACTATGCGCACTTCTAATTGGCAACAACAGGCTTGGCAGTTAGCACACGTAACGGGCTCTGGGGTAGTAGAAATATTTTCAACGGGGATAACAATATGAGGCATAGTGGCTTACTTTTTTGAATAAGCCACTAGGATACAGTAACTAATTTAACGCGCTAGTAGTTTTGCTTTAATATCGCTGTAACGCATTTGCTCACACAGTGCAAAACCACTCAGCTGGCGTACTTTATTACGCGCAAATAACGGCACACTCATCCCCGCTAAAAAGCGGCATTGGGTTTCAATCCCCACATTATTATTACCCTTGCCCGCCATATGCGCTAAAAACTCATCAACTTTTTGATAAATAAGCTGATCGTCAATATATGCAGGCTCTATAGAGTACTCAAGCTTAACCGCATGCCCTCTACACACACTACAATGCCCACATTGCTCAGGTGCATTTTGATCGTCAAAATAGCGCGCTAAGTTATAGCTTAAGCAACTTTGTAGCTCAAAAAAGCGCACAAGTGCAGCAATACGTTTAATTTCGGCTTGTTCTTTGTCGGTAAAGTAGTCGTGAAGTTGCTGGGCAAGTTCTGGGTTATTTATAACCTCGCTATGCACTTTGTATACTTGGGTAATACGTTTGGTTTCGAGCGTTATTAGGTTTTTTTCGGCTAGGTAATCAAGAGCAGCCACTACGCGTTTGCGATCAACCTGCGCGGCTTGCGTAAGGGAGTCAAAATTTAGCGTGCCCCATATTTTTTTAAAATCGGTATGGCTAAATATTTGTGTTAAAAATGCTTGGCGTTGCTCATCAAAATGACCAAGTAGCTCGTTTTTATCAACCAAAAATTTGTATTTAAAATCAGCGTAGTAGGCATATTGCGGCGTTATAGCGCCTTGCATTTCAAGCTGTACAAGTAAGGTTTTAAGTGCCAGTTGCCTAATATTACTTTCGCTTGAAAGGCTATATTCTTGCATTTCCCATTGCTGGTGGCTTTGGCGAATATCGTTAATTACGTATTCAATACCGCTCAGCTCTGGGGTGTCGCCATATACAAAGTTTTCGACTGTGTTTAGGCCATCTAAATTAGCAAGCGTGTAACAGTTTGATGGATTGCCATCGCGCCCTGCTCGGCCAATTTCTTGGCTGTAATTTTCTATCGATTTAGGTAAATCGTAATGTATAACAAAACGAATATCCGATTTATCAACGCCCATACCAAAGGCAATGGTTGCCACCACTACGTTAATTTTACCGCCCATAAAGTCATCTTGAATTTGCCAGCGTAGCGTATCTTCAAGCCCTGCGTGGTAAGCAACAGCATGAATACCTTGCGCACTGAGCGTGTTTGCTACTTGCTCGGCACTTTGCTGCAGCGTTACATACACAATACCAGGGCCACTTTGCGCACGTACAATGTTGGCAAGCTCTGTGTTTTTATCGGCGGTTTTAACACTCAGCACGCTTAAATCTAAATTAGCGCGGTAAAAGCCCGTTTGCACAATGCACTCAGGCGCAATAGCAAAGCGCTCTGCCATATCGCGTTTTACTTTTTTAGTGGCCGTTGCCGTAAGTAACAACACTAAAGGAATATTAAGCTCTTCGCGGTAACGCGGCAATTTAAGGTAGTCGGGTCTAAAGTTATGGCCCCATTCAGATATACAGTGTGCTTCGTCTACCACTAACATCGAAAGCGCAACTTGGCTTATAAACTCTCTAAAACGCTCGTTTTTAAAACGCTCAACCGACACCATTAATACTTTAATTTTACCGTTTCGAACATCGTTCATTACGGTGCTGCTTTGCATTTGATCTTGGCTCGAATCAAGGCTGGCAGCATAAATGCCTTTGCTATTTAAAAAGCTAATTTGATCTTTCATCAATGCAAGTAAAGGCGATACAACTAAGGTTAAATTTGGTAAATGCAACGCAGTTAGCTGGTAGCACAACGATTTACCCGAGCCCGTAGGAAATATAGCCAACGACGACTGACCATTTAAAAGCTGCTCAATAGTTTGTTGTTGGCCTGTTCTAAATTGGCTAAAACCAAAGTGCTGCTCAAGTGATTGAATTAGTGGCGTGGTCATAAATGTCCTTTTGGTGTTTTAACAGCAATTTAACTGCACAGCTAAACGATAAAAAAGTGAGTATAACTTATATGCCTTTATTCAGCATTTTTTGCTGACATATCCTTTATTTAGGCGCAAACTAATAGCGTAAAAATAAATAGTCACGTTTGCCAAAAATAACTTTTTGCCATACCCAAGTAACCTCAAAACACTAAAAATAATACAGATTATTTGGGTATATTATTTTTGAGGGCAACGTTATGAATATTACTACACCTAAAATTGTCGTTATTGGCGGTGGTGCTGGCGGATTAGAACTCGCAACGCAATTAGGTCATAAACTAGGAAAGAAAAAACAAGCAGAAATTCTACTAATAGACAAAAACCGCACCCACATATGGAAGCCGTTACTGCACGAAGTAGCGACAGGCTCTATTGACCCCGATTTAGATGGCGTTGTGTATTCAGCCCATGCCGCAAAACATCACTATAACTTTCAACTTGGTACTTTTTGCAATATAGACCAAAGCAATAAAACAATTACCCTTGCACCACTTAACGACGAATTAGGCCACACCATTTTACCTGGGCGTACCGTACGCTACGATCACCTTGTTATTGCCATTGGCAGCGTAAGTAACGACTTTAATACCCCCGGCATAAAAGATCATTGCTACTTTTTAGATTCAAGCCAACAAGCAGAGCGCTTTCAGCACTCATTACTCGACAGCTTTACCCGCCTTCATCAAGACGACAACCAACAGCAATCACTTAATATTGCCATTGTAGGCGGCGGTGCTACGGGCGTTGAACTCTCAGCTGAGCTTTACCATGTGTCTGAGCTATTAAAGCTTTATGGCTTAACAAATATGTCGTCTAAGCGTTTGCATATTCATTTAATAGAAGCCGGACCGCGTATTTTACCTGCATTACCAGAGCGTATTGCCGTTAGTGCCAAACGCGAGCTATTAAAGCTTGGCGTAAACGTGCGCGAACAAACGCAAGTAAAAGAAGGTACCGCACAAGGCTTTATCACCAAAGATGAAGAACACATTGATGCCGATATAATGGTGTGGGCGGCAGGCGTAAAAGCACCTGACTTTATAAAAGACTTAGGGGTTTTTGAGCTTACTCGCAGTAATCAAATTCAGGTGAACGAGTTTTTACAAAGCACCGTTGACGAAAGCATTTTTGTATTAGGCGATTGCTGCGCATTTACCCAAGCCGACGGCAAGCAAGTACCACCACGCGCACAATCGGCGCACCAAATGGCGTTGTGCGTCGAAAAAAATCTCATTGCAACATTAAAGCAGCAACCACTTCGCGGCTTTAAATACAGCGACCATGGCTCGCTAGTTAACTTATCGAGCTACAGCACGGTAGGTAACTTAATGGGCAACCTAACCAGCAATACCTTTTTTATTGAAGGTAAAATTGCCCGCTTTATGTATATATCTTTATATCGTATGCACCAACGCGCCATACACGGTAGCGCAAAAACCTTTGCATTATGGATAAGCGAAAAAGTACTGCGAGTAGTGCGCCCTAAAATGAAATTGCATTAAAAGCAAACTGAATTAGCAGCCTATAAAATGGCTTTAATAAATTAATACTTTATTAAAGCCTCTTACACTATTAGTATCTAAAATAGTACCATGTGGATAATTGAAATAGTGAACCTAAAGGATTAACGTTTATGAAAAAAGGACCCCTGGCGCTTATTGCCATTGCTACGGTTGTATTGGCAACTTATATATTTATAGCTCAATCCAGCTCACCAGTAGTAAAGCAAAATTTAAAACCTGCCTCAAATATAGTTCAGCCCAAAATAAAACAACAAAAGCAGATCGTTCAAGCATCCCCACAACAGAAAGTAGTAAAACTAAAACACGAAATTAGCCTTTGTAAAAATAAATCGGCTGATAAAGCATACAAAATAAATGAAATAAACCAATCGCTTACTTTATTTTTTAAAAATGAACTCAACAAAGGTACTTCTGTCGCCGACCTATTAATGTATTCAGGTTTGTACGAGGCATCTTATCAGTCATATACAACGCTACTTAAAGAAGCGATTAAAGATAAACAAAAAAAAGACTATAAAATAATTGAAAGCATAGCTATTTTAGCTGACTGGCAAGGCATTGAAGCTATTCAAAATTTCACCACTGATAAAGTAAAAGAGATGGTGCAGCAGTTAGGTTCGGCTACCCAAAGCCCTGCTGGTTTAACATTTAACGTTCCACTTGATGAAAATGTAAAAAAAGAAACCCTCTATGCACTATTAAACAATTCCGACACGTTTACCACTTATTTGCAGTCGTTTATTCGTATTGAAGGTAGTAATGTTATCTCTCCCGCCACGCTACTTATGCTCAATGCAAATAAACTTTCAATTGACGAATTTGAGCATGTAATCGCAGTAAATCAATTTACGGTAAATGAACTCGCAGTAGCTATAAATAACGGTCTACCTAATGAGTATATTTTTGCGTTAATGAAGCAAGTACCTTCACTTAATGATATGCCTATTTATGACAATTTTACCGTTTTATATAACTTAGCCGATTTAGCTATTAGCCAATTTAATTTACCCTTAGTAAAAGCATTAAAACAAGCAGGAGTATCGCCAACCAATAAAGCAGGCCTATTTACAGCGTTAGATATTGCCATAATTAATTTACCTAAAAACGGAAACTTAACTTTAGAAGATTTAGATAAAAGTAAGACTGATATGATGGATTACTTAATCGCCGAAGGATATAAAGCCCATGGTGAGTTTAATTATAAAAATTCATCAGATAAGACTCTACTTTTTGAAAACAAATTTAAATATCAACAAGGTACTTTTATTAGTGAGCAAACAAACCCTTTAAGTTACCTCTACTTTAGCCAAATCTCTATAATTGAAAACTCTATGCTGCCTAGAGTAACTGAGCCAGATAACTCTGAAATATCTCAATTTTTACTAGAGCTACAACATAAAAAAGAAGATCTAGATTCAGCCTCAAGCAATTGTAATCAATTAACAGAAAAGCTGTTTGCAGCCCAAAAGCTCATACGAGATAGTGATGCTTACGACAAAGTGCGCAAAATCGAAAAAGAGTATGGCAGTAACTTTGAAGACGTATTACAAAATATAGACCCTGTTTTAGTTAATTATTGGTGGAACACTCTTGCCCGCCGTACCTCTTCAGATAGAAGCGATAGTGTATTTCGTGAGTATTTAGCTAAAAAAGAATTTCAAAAAGCACATGAATACAGCCAGACAACTCCACTAAATCAAACAGAGACAAACGTGCTATTTATTAGGTTACTTAAGAATCCATATGACTTAGTGCCTATTTGGAATAGTCGAACGCTACCTATCCCTCCAACAGAGTTAGTTAGACTAAGCTGGATTCCGCTTAGTCAATGGCAAGAACTTGCACAACTTGGTTTTGATTTTTCGATTACCGATATACATGGACGCGACGTTTATACACAAGCTGCGTCGTCTTCTGTCGAAGCAGTCCAATTTCTAATTGATAACAAAATACCGACTGTTCCCAGTAAACTTGGCGTAGATATACTCGACTTAGCGCTAGAACAAAGCTACACCAAAGGTGAGTTAAGCCCAATGGTTCCTTTAGCTTTGCAGCTTGTTGAAAAATTTGAACCAAACCACTTTTCTCGCGTTGCCCGATTAAAAATATTTTACCCTGAAGTTTATCAGCAGTTGGTACAACTTAACTCTGCGCTTAAACCATTAGAGGAAACAACGTTAAATAGCTATACTTTTTATAATCACTGATCTTCATAGCAGGCGAGCCATAAATTAGCTCGTCATTACCTGATGAATATTGTCTTTAATTTTTAACATTGTCTGTGTAGAGTATTTAAAACAACTAAGGGAATTGGGTTATGACGGGTAAAACGCTAATTTTTAACTTTGACGGCACAGGAAACGAGCCCCGTGACGCAGAACAGTTTAGCTCAGATCATTTTAAAGAAGACTCTAATATTACAAATATTCTAAAACTGCATTTGCTGCTTGGCGGTAAATTAGAAGACTCCCCTATTACTCCATTTTTAAACCAACTCAGTTTTTATTATCAAGGTATTGGTACCAAAGGCAGCCGCCTTAAACGTATTTTAAACCAAACCCTTGCACCTCGTGGTGACGACGTAGCCAGTATTTTAAATCAAGCGTTAAGCGACTTTAAAGCTCACTATCAATTAGGCGATACCATACTGCTAACAGGTTTTAGCCGAGGCGCTGCGCTTGCCAGACGCTTTGCTAAATGTTTAGAACCCTTAATAAGCAACAACGTGTATGTATGTGTGTTTGATACCGTTGCCTCTATTGGCTTATCAAAAGTAAGTAAAGCCACTCGTGGCGCAGAGCACGTTATTTTTGAAAACCACACCATTGCCAACAACATTACTCAAGCGCTGCACTGCGTAGCCCTTGACGAAAAACGCCGCGCCTTTGAACCCACACTCATGAACCATCAAAACAATATTACCGAGCTATGGTTTGCAGGTGCGCATTCAGACATTGGCGGTGGTTACTACCGCGATGGCCTAGCCGATATTAGCTTGCGCTATGCACTTGAGTGGTTAATAGAACAACCGCTTAATATATCGTTACTCACTAGCCACGACATAGATTACGAAACCTTACTCCCCGACAGCAACTTAGTAGCACAAGATGACGTAACAGTAACGCCCGATCCGCTCGCATTAAGTCATCAACAAAATTACTTTTGGTTTAACCCGTTTTTTAAATTAGTAGATAGAGAGTGCTATGTATTAATTGATGACGAAGCCAGCAACCTTGAGCCCTTAGTGCACTTCAGCGTAGCCGAACGCATTAATAAGCTAACCAGTTACCGCCCAGAGTCGCTTAAAAAATTGCATTACAAAATTAGCTACAACGACAACACCACGCTTAGTTTTATTGGTTTAAGCCAACATATAGAACTGGCTAATCAAAACATGAGTGTGCTGAGCATTAACCAAAGCCAAGATGTAATGGTATTTGCCTCTGAGCAATACAACGCAACCGGGCTCATGCTAGAGCAAGGCGCTACGTACCGCTTTACCCCATATCCAAATCAATACTGGTTTGACGATGGCATAAAGTGCACGCCATTAGGCTGGAACCGCGACAACGTACAACTTGGCGTAAAAGAAATCCCAATGGCCGTACTCGAACCATTTAGACGATTTCCTCGCGCGCAATGGTTTTCACTCATTGGTGCTATTAATAAAAACGACGACCACCTTTTTGAAATAGCCAACGGCGCCGATATTAAAATAGATAAATCAGGCGAGTTTTGCCCATTTGCAAACGACCTAAGCCGCTTTTATGGCGCTAATGCGGGTAAAATAAAAGTGAAAGTAACGCGGTTGGAATAGTAGATTGCACAGTATTTTAGATTGTAGGTGCGATTTTACATCGCGCAAAAGCGAAGCGTTTAAATTGTAGGTGCGATTTTATCTCGCGCTTTGGCTTTATAAAAACACCATGCGAGGTATAAAACCTCACCTACAACAACTCAAACACGACACTCAACAAACCCGTAGGTGCGATTTTACATCGCGCTTTGCTCTTATAAAAACACCCGCGAGGTATAAAACCTCACCTACAACAATTCAAACACCCCAATCAACGCTACAAAGCTCACCCAAACACCTGTAGGCGCTCAGCTTGCTCGCGCGAAAAGCGAAGCTTTTAAATTGTAGGCGCGATTTTACATCGCGCTTTGCCCTCTAGTAACTAGATCATTACCCCAATCAACTCTACAAAGCTCACCTAAACACCTATTCGCCTCACATGGTGAGGCGAATAACAATTTATTTGCCTCATACAATGAGGCGAATAGGAAAGTTAATTGCCTCATTACATTTAAGCGTTAAACAGAAGAATAATTCATTTTTCAATGGTAAAAAAAATCCATTTATAAGCGAGGTATAAAACCTTACCTACAATAATTAAATCACCACTATCAACAAACCCGTAGGTACGATTTTACATCGCGCTTTGGCTTTTAAATAAGGCCAAGCTAAACACCTGTAGGCGCTCAGCTTGCTCGCGAGAAAAGCTGTAGGCGGGAGTTTACCTCGCGCTTTTGGTTTGTAATTTAAAATATATGCACTTTTAAAGGAGTTTTTAACCGCTTAGAATATTCACGGTTAAGATTAGGAAGCTGCTTATACATCATCGTTTTTAATTGCTTTTCAGATAACTTATTACAGAGAAATTCTTGCTCAGCAAGCATTATATTCTTAAGTAACGCTCTCCCTGCTTTCGTATCCATTAAGAAGTAAATTGCAGCCCAACTGCTTGCATACAGCTTGCTGGTATCACCTTTTTTCCACGAGTCATCTAAACCCACTAACGAATCAATTGAAAATACACTTTGAGTAATATTGTTATTTTTCGTCCATGAACTATTCGGCTCAACAATAGCTGTTTGCATATTATTTTTAGTAAGCTCAAAGTATTCAGCAAATCCTTCATTAAACCATCTAGGGGTGTAGCCTAAAACTGCTTTATTAATGGCATGCACTGCCTCATGTACGGCAGTTCGCATTGCACTGTGTGCATTATCATAATGAATAAAAGCAGAGTTACTCGCATGAAAATACATACCCGCAGTATTTGTAGGGTCAGCACTGCGTTGCTTAATTGCGGCCTCATAAGTGCGGCGCGTAGGCAGTACCGTTAAATTAAGCTTTACCTTTTTAAGTGCGTGCACGCCAATAATCTGTCCATATACTTTAAATACAGTATTGAGTTTTATGCGTAACGCTTGGTTAAATGACGAAGGTAAATTAGGCGTATTTAAAGTGAGGTCAAAGTAATCTAACGGTTCAATAAAACCAGGATCGTAAGTTGCTACCGCAAAATCCGGTTTTTTGTCACTAAAATGCGGCACACCGTCACTGTCTGTCCACGTAAATATATCGCCATTACGTTTATATTTAACCTTCCCTAACGATACATCCACGCAGCGCGTATTGTTAGCTTGCGATAAATGATTATCGGCAGATACTGATACATTTTGTAAAGTTGCCGAGCTTACATTTTTAAGCTGTTTAGTTGCTAACGGTTCAGTAGTTACCTGCGACGATAAACTACTATAAATTCGTTTAACCTCGCCTATAGGATCGTGATAATTAAATACCCGCCCAGTAAAATGATTAGCAATGAGCGCCGATGCAATTAGCAGCACAAAAAATACAATCACCACGCGTAATTTTGTTTTAAACATATTTATGGGCGCCTTTGCCACTGTGCTTCAAATAACTCTTTTTGCTTACCCCGATACTCGCTACACCATACGAAATCGGCCGACTCCATTCCTTTTTTACGACAACGTTTAGGCAATTTATAAAATTTTGACCAAGCATCAAGCTTAGCGGCATCTTTATAGCTATCGCTGTGCAAAGACATGTTTGATACTTTTTGATTGAGTAACCAATTGCTATTAGGCGTACGAGTTGGAGTAGAAGTAGCCTGATAAGCGCTACCGCTCTTTTTAGGCTTACTGCAGTGATTAGCAAGTAAAGTAAATAGCGCTTTATCGCGTGCAGTTAAACGCTCACCTTCTTTATTACTGTAGCCACTTCTAAATTGAGATCGAATAGCTTCTCGCTGCTTTTTAATGCTATCGCATTGGGCTTGTGTATAAGCCTCACCAGCTTGAGGAAAAGTTGTAAATACGCTAATAAATACCAGTAAGATCCATTTAATCATTATTCATTCCCTGAATTAAAACTTTAAAATAGTGTACCTATAAATGTGAAAAAACACATCAACATTACTAATCCAAAAAAAATTAAAGCTATGGGTGGGAGTTCGCCTTGTGGCTGGTTTTTACAAAGCACCCGCGAGGTATAAAACCTCACCTACAATAATTAAACCACCATATTCAACAAAAGCGTAGGCGCGATTTTACATCGCGCTTTATCTTTCGTAACTAGCTCTTTAGTAACTAGCTCATAATCCCAATTAACGCTACAAAGCTCACCCAAACACCTGTAGGCGCTCAGCTTGCTCGCGCGAAAAGCGTAGCTTTTAAAATAATTGACTTAATATCGCATTGGCGATGGCAATCAAGGGGCGGCCTTCTTCAAATAAGCTCTGCTGCTAATAATTCATCCTTGAAGCCGGGTTCCTGTCAGCATCCATGCTTCCACTTCCTCAAGCTGCAAAGCTACGCTTTGGTCATTCGTCACCCACGGCGCCCCGAGGATCACACTATTTCCTCAATTTAAATAATTAATATGAACGTAACCAGCGTAGATAGGCCATCCATGGCCAAGCTACGCTTTTAACAGCATCCATGCTGTTAATTACTCATCATTAATTAAATTTCGGGTGTGATCACGGGGGGATTGCCTTGGCTAATGCCTTTAAATTTAAATTAGTGCTGCTAATTTGTTCTATTAGTAGTAGTGCTACTATTTAAAACTTTAAGACCGTGTATAAGCCTGGTATCATCCTACGTCATTAAATTATTTAGTAGTAAAGTTATGGAAAACGGTGAAATTCTTGTTATAGATTTATTCGCAGGCCCTGGTGGTCTTGGCGAAGGGATTTCAGCAGCCCAAACCTCAGATGGTAAATCACCTTTTCAAATAGGCATTTCTGTCGAGAAAGATTTTCATGCCCATAAAACTCTTACTACTCGTGCTTTCTTTCGCTCACTCAAAACAAAGTCTCAACCATTAGATAATTACTATAATTATCTACACGGAAAAATCACAAGAGATGAGTTGTTTAAACTTCACCCTGATATTGCAACAGAAGCTAATCAAGAAACTCTCAATGGTGCTAAAGAACTTGGCAAAGATAATAAGCTTATTCATAAGCGTATTAAAGATCTTGTAAAAGAGCATAAAGGACCAAAAGTACTAATTGGTGGGCCTCCATGCCAAGCTTATTCACTTGCAGGACGTTCTCGAAATGCTGGGAATAAAAGTTACATCGCAGAAGAAGATACTCGCCATTTTTTATATAAAGAATACTTAGAAGTAATCTGCCTAGCGAAGCCTGATATTTTTGTAATGGAAAATGTAAGAGGAATACTTACGGCAAAAGTAAATGGCCAAGTGATGTTCCCGCAAATACTGGAAGACTTGCGTAGTCCTGGTTCAGTAACAAAGCATAAAAAGATTCCAAAATATAAAATCTACTCATTAGTCGTTGATGCCAAAACCCCGGAAGATCCACAATACAAAGACTCTGCTGATTTCCTAATTCGCTGTGAGCAATATGGTATACCTCAAGCTAGGCATCGTGTAATTTTACTTGGTGTACGTGAGGATATTAAAGCCCCCCCAGAAATACTAAAACTATGCGAACACCAAGTTACCGTAGAACAAGCTATTAGTGACTTACCAAATTTACGCAGCGGCTTTTCAAAACAAAAAGATAACGCAAAAGATTGGGAAACAGCGGTTACTAAAAATGCAGCTAAATTAAAAGTAATTCTTACAAAGCAATTTAATGAAGAATCAGCAAACAGCTTGAATCTTTTACCAAAAATAGGCTTAACAAGAAAAGAAAAAGCTTTAAGTAACAAAGATCCAATCATGCCAGAGCCTTTAAAATCTTGGTATATCGATCCAAGCCTTAAAGTCGTTCTAAATCATGAAACCAGAGGACATATGGTTGATGATTTACTACGTTACTCATACTGTGCTGCATACGCACAAATTCAAGGTTTATCGCCTAAGTCTCGTCATTTCCCACAAGAACTAGCCCCGGCCCACGCTAATTGGGATACTGGAACACATTCAGATCGATTTAGGGTACAAGTTGCCAGTAAATATGCTACGACAGTTACAAGCCATATCTCAAAAGATGGGCATTACTTTGTTCATTATGACCCACAGCAGTGCAGAAGTTTAAGCGTACGTGAAGCCGCTCGCTTACAAACGTTTCCTGATAATTATATTTTTGAAGGGACTAGAACTAACCAGTATGTACAGGTAGGGAATGCTGTGCCGCCATATTTGGCACAGCAAATTGGTGAAATAATTATTAAATTAATTTAAACAAAGTCGAAACCTGATATATAAGCAGCTTTTCTAACTTCAACCGCCATTTTCATCTGTTTATCAGAAGGTACTTTGTTGTATAAGTGAAGGGCTACACACTTTAAAGGAATCCCTACATTTTTATGCGTAGCTGGATAAGTTGCTGAGTAATAATCAGATATACTTTGCCATTCTGCACTTGTAACTCCCATAACATATTCAAAGTCTGAAATTGATTTTGAAGTATCTTTAACTTCATTATTTTCTTTTAGAATATCATTTAACTGTTTTTCATCTAATAAATCACTTGGATCGATTAAACTACAGTCAATTTCCAATTCTTGGAATTTCAACCAACCCTTCTCTGACTTACAAAACTCAGATGGATTAACAACACCATTTCTAAAATTAGGATCAGTAATACAACTTCTAACTTTATAAGCTAAATCAACTATAAAACTTAATAAACTAGGGCTAACAACTTGATTATTGTATATTCTTTTTAAGCTAATATCTTTCCCTTGTTTTCTTAAGTTATACCTTAATAGAGCTAAGGTATAAGTTACAACTTCTGCTTTTAGTCCCTTCTCCTCTTTGTACCAATCTGATCTTGGAATTGCATAGTCAGCATTTCTAAAAAGAATCATTTTAGAAACCAAATCATTAAAAAATACAGCACCAAAGTCATCTTCATTATTCTCAAATTCTTTAAGAATTGCCTGCCCTAATAATTTCAAGTTAGCCTGCGCTCCACGCTTCACTTCATAGGGCTTCATTCTCCAAGTATTTTCATATTTAGCCATATCGGTTTTCGTAAAGACTTGATCCTTCGGATATTCTGCAATGAACTTGTTACTACGACTAGTACTCATAGCACGCAACTGAGTTGAATATTGCCCTCTGGCTCTTTCATAAAACCATTTAGTGGGAAAACCAGTTTTACCAGCTGGCATTAGCTGTTTACGTGAGCGATTCTCAATATTTATATGGAAAGGGTGATTTGAAACTAAATCAGATTGTTGAATTGAGTTTTGTGAATTAGCAAACGTAGCAATATTACTTTTTAGAATATCGGCTGTTTCTTTTTCTCCTACGACTGTTAACTTCATTTGGACAAAAACTTTAGATAAATCTATTTCACTATAAGAATATTCTCGATCTACACCCTTTAGCTTTCCTTTATCCTTAGGTGAGAAATATATAGAAGCTGTTGTTTGCCCGCCATTAACTATTTGCATATTCTCCAACTCAGTGACTACCGTTTGACCATCAACAATTTCGGTTTTAATACTTGTAGCTGTTACTGTTAGGCCATTATTATATGCAAAAAATCTTTCTGGCTCTGTTAAAAGCGACTTTCTCATTCCTTTGTTAGTACCAGCTCTAAAATCAAGAAAGGTTCTTACGTTACTTTCTAGTAATCGTTGTCCAAACTCATCATATATATCACTTAATAAAGTTCCCGGCATAATACCTAAATATGTGCTTACACCATTTTCTAAATTATTAGCAGGCAATACTTTTAACTCTCCACCTAGAGCTTTAATATCAACAGTAAACTCTTCTGAGTCAGAATCTGAATATGAGAGCTCTTTTAATCGCTCAATATCCCAAATCTCTATCGAAGTTTCCTTGTCTAATATTTCACCAATTGATAGTTTTTTTACTCTGTCACTAAGCTTTTGATCTGTAAAAATAACTACTCTAATTTTGAGAGCATCTTCAATATAATGACTTATTTCTTGCGCAGCGTATCGGCCCGGATCTGTCACTTCCATACTTTCTATAAAGTCTTTATTAATACTCCCTTCGAAGAATTTTGTTACTTTCTTACTTATATCTTTAATTTGAGAGTTAATAAGCGTTTCTATGTAATCTTTTTCATTTGTAAAATTAACGATTATCCCACATATAGTTTTTTCTAAGGCGTTCCAACTATATCCATCTAATCGCATGCCTTTACGCGTATTCCGGTACGGACAATATTCGACATCATCCATTATACCCGCCTCAGAAAGCATTTCGCTCACATGCTCAAAAAAGCTTTCTTCTGGAAAAATAGAATTTTTATCGGCATCAATATTTGAAATGCTATACAACTCATTTTTATATTCTAAAATATCATCCATTTTTAATTACCTCCTCAACTGACTTTTTGCTTTCATATTCACGAATAGACGAAATCAGCAAGTCGTATTTAACATTAACTATGGAGCTGGGTATATCTATTGGTCTTAAACAAGGGAATGAATCTGTAACTTCATAGATAGTTTCAGATAATAATACGTTTTTATTATTCAATTGCTTTACCGTAGCTTTAGCATACATATCAGAAATTTTTTGAAAGAAAATAAGTTCACATGTAAATTCTTTACTTATGTAACATTTACACTTTTCATATAACTCCTCCAAAGATAGACCAACGTGATTATCTGAGGGATTTGCTACAATATGTAAGATATACAACTTTTCTGTTATCTGCTCTAATTGCTCTAAAGAGCTTATTGTTATTGAACGAGCATTACTTGAAAAAGTGGTTTTGACTTCAATCGCTAATTTATTAAACGTAAAATCCTGCTTTTTCCCTTCGGGGCCTACCCAAAACCTCATTGCATCTGATGGGCTGTAATTTTTTAAAACAAACTCAGCCAAAGTATACAACTCTCCCCATAAACCGATATATTCACTCTCTGATAAACCATTTCTTTGTGGCTGTAAAAAACTAGCCCAAGAATCGATTAGATCCAAGACTTTTTTAAATAGAACTCGACCTTTTAAACCGGAGCACTTATACGCAATGTCTTTAGTAACTATAATAAACTTACTTTTAAGATCGGGATCATTTGAAGTTAAGGTGCATACTAATCGACTTGCGTTATTCATATATTTAACGAAATCAATTTTGATACCAGCTAAATTTTCTGGTGGACTTATTTCAGTAGAGATATTGTCGTGAATAAAAAAAAGTATATGCCCATTAGTATCCATCGAAACCCATAGGCGTTCATCATCTAAATATAATCGGTGCCCTTCTGGATAGCATGGCTTATCTATACACTTCCAAGGATCATTACTAAAAAAATCATCATAACTACTCATCTGTGTACTCCTCAATGAAATTAATACTGAGGCGCTGTGCTATTTTATTTAATTGATAACTATATTTGGTATTTTTTACTAATTTCTTAAGTTCTTTTTGAGTCTTACCTTTTAAATGTTCAGGCCTAGGTATTGCGACTGTAAAACCCACCGTTGGCATTTTTCCGTGCCCTAACTTGTAAGAGTCTTTATCTTGCTCTAATTTATCAATTGCTACTGCAAAAAAATAAATAATTAAAGTTGGGTAATCTCTATCTGGTGATGCTATGTAGTCATAACTTACTGCATTATTCTTAATACTTTTGATTCGATCTCGTTCTTCTTCGGATAAAAATATTTTTTCATCATCACTATTACCTAGATTTACACTTGGTTTATAGAATGTATCGCCATTAGAGAGTAATAATCTCTTAGGCATATTTATATTTTCACCTAACAAGTCGTATGGTGTATTTATAAAATCAATTTCAGACTGGTCATCGATATTTTTTTCCCAAGTTGTATTACCAATATTTTTTTGATTAAAAATAGCAACTTTAAACTTAGGAATTGTATTATCTTTACTCATTTCTTTTAACTGATGTATCAGTGCTTTATTACCTACATCATCTTCAGGAAGATTTATATTATTTATAAAGTTAATTACATCATCATAGCCAACTTCTGAAAAAATCAATGAACTAGTTCTTGGATCTTTATACATCATGGGAACTTTGTTAAAAAATTTGCCATTCCGATCATCTGATAATTTTCTTAAAAAATCTTTTGTATACTTTAAATTAATGGAGTTTTGATTAATATCACTCTTAAACCTAAATCTCCTTAAAATTTGCCCCCACAAGTCTTGAGTTCTAACTTCCGAAACAGCGGATCCCATCTTATTCTTTGCTGTAACAATCATTGCGCCGGGATGCTCTCTTACCTTCAAACCAAAATCTCTTGGCGTGAAGGATCTATCTCGCATAATCCCTAATTCACTGTAGAGTTCTTCAATTGCTTCCGCTATGAACGAATACCAAGCTTCAGACTCCCTAGACATAAATACTCGGCAAAGGTCGTCATAATTAGGTCGATAACCAAACCATCTACACATTTGCATTAAAGTATCATAAGCTTTTGAATTTCTAGTAAAATAAGATATTGCTAAACCTTCTAAAGTAAGTCCTCGTGAAAGTTTATGCCCACCAATAACAATAACCTTTAACCCATTCTCTCTATTTGTAGAGTAATCCAAAACTTTATCATTCTTGCCATTCGACTGATTTATGGCCGATACTTTTATCTCGTCAAATGGAGTAACCAAGTATTTAAATACATCCGAATAGTTTTCTTTTATTTTAAATATTTCATAAAAAGTATCTTCTAAATCACTGAGCAACGGATTAGATCTAACACCTATCATTCCAAGCCCAGAGTAGGCTGTATATGCATTTTTCAATTCATCGAAATAATCTTGGATCAAAAGTTCAAGTTTATTCTGGTGATCTTTTAGATGTGAAACATTTACTAACATTGAGCTGTGTGCTTTATCATCCCCTCTAATAGCTCTGATAGCACAGACTAAACAAAAAGCCCGTACAGCTTTTTGCAAAGACTTGGGTATTTTTGTTATTACACTATCTTTTTTTAGTTCGTATAATGAATTATTAGCTTCTAACGGAATAATTGCCTTTGAAGAACCATCAAAGTAGTACTTCTGACCTAAATAATTATTTGGTGCGGGAATTTTTATCATAAAATCAGAGGGGAATAAGTCATCCTCATCTGAATATGTATTCTCATCTGGGTCTATGAATATATTTGCAAATGGGGTTGCTGTATAACCAACATAAGTGCTCTTGTTAAATAAAGATAGTAAATTTCTAACACCTTCATTTGTACTTGTTATTTCTTCTCTGTGATGTTTAGTGTTAACCGTTGCATAATCGGCTTCATCATCAATCAATAAAAGTGGATTATCTAATTTTTTACCTTCTTTCACATCTAAGTAATGGTGGTCTCTAATCCATTCGTGAAGCCGTTTCATTACCCCAGAGTGCTTTTTTATTGTAAAAATAACAGGATCTGAACCACTTAAACTGAAACCAAGCTTATCTGCAAACGGTTTAGTAAAGTCACCAATTGTCGTAGTACCGGAATTAACATTATTTATCCCAAACTCCCCAACGCCAATAGGAGATGTTTTTCCCTTTTTTATATCGATTAAATGCTTGGATTCCCTACCAAGTACCCCCTCATCAACTCGTTCTTGAGTCTGTTGCCTTAGATCGTTTAGATGACCCCCAAGTAAAATAATTGTCTTATACCCACAATCTATCGCTTTATTTATTAGCCCAATATAATTTTGTGTTTTACCTGATTGAACATTACCCATTACCAGTCCTTTGCTAGCCCAAGGACCTTGCCTGCGAGGATCTCCAGAGCAATCAAGCACAGCATTAATTACATCTTCATTTGCTTTAATTGTAGCTTCGGATCGTGCTTGTTTCTTGAGCATTTTTTCATAAGCACTCCAATGACCCCATTCAATATCTTTTTTGGATGAATCAAACCATTTTTGAATCAGAGTATCTGATAATATAACTAGCTCTTCATCCACAGTAATTGTAAACACGTTGGATATATTAAAGATTAATGCCTTTATATCAGAGTCATTAAACTCAACCTTTGGCGCGTCTTCTTTAAGCTCAGCTAAAGTTCTTATTACATTTTTACTAACTAATTCAGGGGTAATATTAACTCCTGTGCTCCGGCTAGCTTTTAGCCTTTCTGAAATTGATAATACTAATTGATCAAAAAGATTATTATTCATTACTTGAGCCTTCAAATACTTTGTTCAAAATAGATTCTAATAAATAGTCCGTTACATTTTCTTGGACTATATCTTTAGGAGATTCTGACATTTTTTGGTAAATATGATTAAGAGGTAAATTTTCTGCAAGTTGGCCTAGATAATTAATAAATAGTGACTTTTGGCTTTTATCTAAATTGCCGAGTATTTCCATTAAAATTTCATTCTCGGGTGAAATCTGATAACTGATGACTTTGTTTGTTTCGTTTTCTTGAATATCCCAATATTTATTAGCTTGGTCTTGTTTTCCACGATAGGTATATACTCGCTTAGATCTTTTTATTGGATCTGAAAGAAACTTCCTTAGCTCTTTTTTAATTCTAGGAGGGAGCTGCAAACTTGCTTTTTTTACATCTGTTGACCATTCCTGATCTAAAGAAGAAGGTACATTTACCTCAACTCTTGCTAAAGCCCCTAATTGACTGGTTTTTGCCAAACCAAGCCATCCGCCTGCGTTAATTAATCTATTTTCACGATAAATATAAAGGCCTTGATTTTGTACAATTCCATTAGCCCCTCCTAACCTTTCAAGTGGCTTAGTCTCCATTCTTTTAAAGTGTGGTAGTACGTGAGTATTGATTTCAATATATCTGTAGTGGTACAGTGATTTTGGCCACCCATTAAGAAAGAAATGTTATGCTAATAAGCATACAAATTTGGGTGAAAAAATGACGAAATTAAAACGCGCAACGTATTCTGCAGCAATAAAATT